>JBAVBF010000758.1:0-4348 GCA_049586115.1 Thermoanaerobaculia bacterium
CGCAGCTACAAGGTCATCCCGCAGGTCAAACGGAGCGAGCGTCTCACGCCCGATCAACTCACGCAGATGTATGTGACCGGCGGGAACGGCAAGCTCGTTCCGCTCTCGACCTTCGCCACGCTGCAGACGTCGACAGAGCCGCGCGAGCTGAAACGCTTCCAGCAGCTCAACGCCGTTCGCATCCAGGGCGCGATCCCACCCGGCGTTTCGCTCGACACTGCTCTGAGCTTTCTCGAAGACGAGGCAAAGAAGATCCTGCCGCGCGGCTTCACGATCGACTACGCCGGCGAATCGCGGCAGTTGCGCACCGAGGGGACGAAGTTCCTCGGCGTGTTCCTGCTGTCGGCGATTCTGATCTACCTCGTTCTTGCCGCGCAGTTCGAGAGCTTCCGCGATCCGTTCATCATCCTGGCCGGCTCCGTCCCGCTCGCCCTCTCCGGCTCACTGCTTTTCTCCTTCCTCGGACTGACGTCGATCAACATCTACAGTCAGGTCGGACTGATCACGCTGGTCGGGCTGGTGTCGCGCAACGGCATCCTCATCGTCCAGTTCGCGAACCATCTCCAGGAAACCGGCAAGGACAAACTCAACGCCGTCCTCGAAGCCGCCGGCACACGGCTGCGCCCGATCCTGATGACCACCGCCGCGACAGTGATGGGCCACCTCCCGCTCGTCTTCGCCCGCGGCCCCGGCGCCGGCGCGCGCAACAGCATCGGCATCATGCTCGTCACCGGCATGATCATCGGCACGATGTTCACGCTGTTCGTCGTGCCGTCGATCTACGTGCTGGTCGCACGCACGCACAAGCGGATCGAAGACGAAGTTCCGGCGATTCTGGAGCCGGCGACGGCGGGGTGACGTGAGGCGCTACGCAAAAGCCGCCGCGATCACGATCGGCTCTGCGCTTGCGGCAGTTGCCCTCGAGCGCATCTTCGCCTCGCCGCGCTGGCGGGGAGCGCCGTCCGATCATTTCGATGGGGAGCGGTTTCACAATCGCGAGCGCAGGGCGGAGACCAAGCGTTCCGTTCTGAAGTGGCAGTTGACGCGGGTGGCCGGAGTGTGGCCGGAGCATTCGGAGGCGACGTACGGTCCACCGCCACCGGAGCGCGTGGATGGTGGACGGCTGCGCGTCACGTTCATCAATCATTCGACGACGCTGGTTCAGATGGATGGCGTCAACATCCTCACCGATCCCGTTTGGTCGGAGCGGGTGTCGCCGGTTTCGTTTGCGGGGCCGCGGCGGCACCGCGCGCCGGGGATTCGATTCGAGGATCTGCCGCCGCTCGATCTCGTGCTCGTCAGTCATAACCATTACGACCACATGGACATCGCGACGTTGCGGAAGATCCACGCTCCGATCGTCACGCCGCTCGGCAATGCGGCGCTGTTGCGGCGTCACGGCATTCACGGCGCGATCGATCTCGATTGGTGGGAGTCGACGAAACACGCGAACGGCGTCGAGACCACGGTCGTACCGGCGCGGCACTTTTCGGCGCGCGCGATCAGCGACCGCAATCGCAATCTGTGGAGCGGATTCGTGATCAGCGGCAAGTCGGGACACGTCTACTTCGCCGGCGACACCGGATGGGGCGATCACTTCGCGGAAATCGGACACCGCTTCGCGCCGATCCGCGTGGCGCTGCTCCCGATCGGAAACTATCTGCCGAGGTGGTTCATGGGGCCGGTGCACATCGATCCCGCGCAGGCCGTCGACGCGCATTTCGCCCTCGGCGCGCACACGAGCGTGGGCGTGCACTTCGGGACGTTCGCGCTTGCGGACGATGGCGAGTACGATCCGGTGCACGACCTGAACGCTGCACTCGCCGGGAAGGGCAATCCGCCGTTCCTCGTACTCGATCAGGGAGAAGGACGCGACCTGCCATGATTCATCGCAGCATCGGAGCGGTTTCACACGGCATCCTCGACTACGCGCTGGCCATCCTGCTGCTCGTGGCGCCCTCGGTCGTCGGCTTCGCCGGCGTTCAGGCGAGGTGGGCGTACATCTTCGGCGGCGTCCTTTTGGTGATGGCGATCGTGACGCGCTATCCGCTCGGCATCATCAAAGTCGTCGGCCTCGGCATCCACGGGTTCGTCGAACTGCTGCTCGCGCTCTGCCTCATCGCGGCGCCGTGGTACGGCAACTTCGCGCGCGGCGTGCTGTCGCGCAACTTCTACGTGATGCTCGGTGTGTTGATGCTCGTGCTCTGGTTCATCACCGATTTTCGCGGAGTTCGCGATCGCGTTGCAGCCGTGCCATCTGACGATCCTGCAGACGGCCCAAAAGCAGCGGCGCAATAAACGCTCCGGCGAGCGCGGTGGCCATGTCTTCCTGCGTGTCCCAGACGTCGCCTTGTGTGCCGAGGAATGCGTCGCCGGCGCTGCCGGAAGCAATGCTGACGCGCCATTCGAGCAACTCGTAGGCGGCGCTGATGGCGAGACAGATCGACACGATGATGAAGTAGCGCCAGCCGCGCGTGCGCACAACGTCGCGCCGGATGAGCACTTCGCGCGCGACCATCGCCGGCACGAATCCCTGCGCGAAGTGGCCGATGCGGTCGTAGTGATTGCGCGTGAAATGAAACGTCTCTTTCATCCAGAACCCAAGCGGCACCTCGGCATACGTGTAGTGACCGCCGACCATGAGGATGATGGCGTGCAGCGTCAGCAGCGCGAGCACGAGCGGCGTGAGCGGAAACCGTGGCCGCAACGCGACGACGAGCACGATGCCGATGATGGCCGGGAAGACTTCGAGGATCCACGTGAAGTAGTCGTGCGGATGGATGAGCGACCAGACGAACACTGCGAAGAAAAGGAAGAGCAGGACGCGGTTCGTCATTCGCTGATCTGTGTACATCTGCGCCATCTGCGGATCAAGTTTTATCCGCAGATGAACGCAGATGAACGCAGAAAGTCTCGATGCTTACTTCTTCTTTGAGGACTTCTTTGAGCTCTTCTTCGATGAAGACTTTTTCGACGACGACTTCTTTGAGGAGGATTTCTTCGAAGACGACTTCTTCGACGATTTCTTCGACGGCACCTTGCCGCCTTCGCGGCGCGCTTCGGAGAGTCCGATGGCGATGGCCTGTTTGCGGCTCTTCACCTTCTTGCCCGAGCTTCCGCTTTTCAGCGAGCCCTTCTTCCGTTCGTGCATCGCCTTCTCGACTTTGTCCTGCGCTTTCTTCCCGTATTTTGCAGCCATGCTTCACGTCTCCTTTCGTTGTGCACAGGAAACGGTGCAAGGTGCGAGCCCGTCAATCGCGATCAACGTAGGTGCTGCGCGCGAGGACGTTGGCGCGGCGTTGCGATGGAACATCGACGTCGATCGTGTGCGTGCCGCGCGCTTTCGTATCGGGCTTGCGCACTTCGAGCTCGTAATGCCCGGCCAATGTTTTCTGTAGACGATCGACGGCGATCTTCGGAAAGTGAAACGTCTTCGCGTAGAAGCCGCCGGTATCGCCGGCGACTTTTCCAAGTCCGACTTCGAGTGAGTGCGAGTCGGCTTGCGTGAAATCGATGGAGAAGACGCTGGCGCGCGCCGATTCGAGCGCCTGCCGCGCTGGAACGTACTTCGCTTCCATCATCACGCCGGTCGGAGTGAGCCGCCCGAGGCCCCAGCCGAAAAGGATGATCGACTTGGGACCGGGGATGGGACGCAGCGCGTTGGCGACGATGATCAGCGCCGCCTCGGACGACGCGGCGTCGCGCAGCTCGGCCGGATCGAGCCGCTTGGCCAGCGCCGGCATCGGCACGATCCGCGGCCACGGCGGCTCGTTGGTGAGCATGGCCTGCTGCATGGCGTCTTTGATGTGATCTTTGTTGTTGGTGAAGTCGAGGCGGAATTTGAGATGCGAGTCGAATGAGAAAACGGCAACGCGGTCTTCTGGATCGAGCCAGTCCAGCCAGTCGTTGGCGTTGACGACAGTTTGCATCTGTCCCGCGGCGCGCGCACTGTTGCGCGCGAAATCGGTCTGGTAGAAAAAGATGAGTAGCCGTCCGCGCGGCGCGGGCTGATCGAGCGTGGTGTTGACGTCGGCGATGGCGGCGTCGATGGATGCCAGCTCGCGCGCGGCGGCAGTCTCCGGAATCCACTCGCTCGATTCGACGACGGCCGGCTTGCCGTCGATGCGCACACGAAAGTCGGAGGCTTTGAGGCCGGTGATGGAATTGCCGGCGTCGTCGGTGACGCGCGCGTCGACGATGATCCGCTCGACGTTGATGTGCTCCTGGATTTGGGCGCTGATTGGCGTGGTCAGGAGGAGCAGAGCCACCGCTGTCATCCTGAGCCGCCGAAGCCGTGTAGTGCGAAGCACGGAACGGCGCAGGACGGTCGAAGGACCCCCCAAGTGCT
>JBAVBF010000759.1:0-5815 GCA_049586115.1 Thermoanaerobaculia bacterium
GCGTAGGACGGTCGAAGGACCCCCTGAATGCTAACCAGGAGAGCGCGCGGTGAATCTCGATACCAAGCACTGAGGGGGTCCTTCGACCATCCTGCGCTGCTCCGGCTTTGCCTGCGCAGCTTCGGCGGCTCAGGATGACAGTGTTAGAACCATTCGCTCCGGCCGCGATTGCTCGCTTCGAGGTGCGGCGTGGCCACGACGCTCGTGAGCACGAATGCCGAGGTTTGCAGGAGGCCGTCCGCGGCGCCGACGGAGATCGTGTTGCGGCCGCGTTCGACGACGAGTGAGACGTTGCAGGTCGAGGCCAGGCAATCGGCGTGTTTCACCTCGGACAACTCGCCGCGCGAATTTGCGACTGCGATCGACAGTCGCATCGGTGGCAGCGACTCCGGCAGTTTCACCGCGAGCGCGACGGTGCAGGTGTGACCATCGCAGGTAACGTCGCCGGCGCGGACTTCGAAATCGAAGTCGCTCGGTGCCTCCATCGCCAGGAGCGATGCGAGGACACGGGAGTCGAGGTCGGATACGTTACGGCGCACGCGTGACGTGCGGACACGCAGTTTGCCGAGGGTGGGACCGTGTTCGGTGGCCGACGGAGCGGGCGTGGGTGTTGGGACAGTCGTGGAGCGGTCGGCGCGTGTTGGCGCCGCCAGGGTACTGACCAGGATCATTGCCGGAACGATCGCCCCGAGTCGCATCCCTTGTCCTCCGCTGTGTCGAAACAGTGGATAGAGTAAGTCGAGACGCGAACTTTGTCGAGCGGGCTGTAGAAGAGTGAAGGGTGAAGAGTGAAGAGTGAAAGACGGCCAAATCGCCGTTCTTTCACTCTTCACCCTTCACTCTTCGATTCAGATCGCGTCGACGATCTCTTCGCTCAACCCCTTCCACTTGCGCAGGTACGCGCGGCGGTCGGTGTTGTACTTTTCGACGAGCTGCTGGTACTCCTCGCCTCTCCCCTGCCGCTCGTACATCTTCTTTGGCTGCAGGTAATCGGCATCGTCGATGCCGGGGACTTCCGTCGCTACGAGATATCCAAAGTCCGGATCCTTCTCCCACTTGATCGTTCCCTCGGCGATCGCCTTGACCACCGCGGACGAGTGCTGAATCTTCACCTTCTTCGAACGCTCGTCCTTATCGTCGCCGCCGATGCGGCCCGTGTTCATCAGGTAGACGTCCATCGGGCTTTGCTTCATCAGCTCCAGCATGCGATTGCCCTGGAACGCGTGGAGCAGCGGGAAAAACGGATTCGTTCCCGGCACGCGCAACGACTTGCCCGCCTCGGCGGCGCCGCCCGCGCTCGTCCCCTTCGTCTCACCGAGCATGAAGTACGCGGCGGCAAGCGGACCTTCCAGCTTCGCCACGGCCGGGATGATGTTCTCGTTGCGATTGAGGATCAGGAGGAAGTCGACGTTGTTGACTTCGCGCGCGTCGAATGCACCGGCCACGTCGTCCATGCGGATCACCGCGCGGCCGTTCGGCGTGTACGACGTATCGAAGTAATCGATCTTGCCGTCGTCCGACTGCGAAACATTCTCGAGATACGCAAACGGAGATGCGCAGGCATCGAAGATCGTCGGCTCGTCTTTCGGATTCAGCCCAAACGTCTTGGCGAAGCAGCCGTTCTCGGTCGCGTACACCTTGCCGCCCGGCATCAGCGCGCAGAAATCGTCCTGCACCGGCTGCGAGTTGTTCTGCTTCGTGAAAGTCGTGGTCGTCTTGCCCGTTCCCGACAATCCGACGATCAGACCAACCTTGTTCACGCCGTCGACCGGGATCACCTTGCATCCCGCGTGCAGCGCAAGACCGCCGCGTTCGTAGACGATCTTGTTCCACATCCGCAGCCCGCCCTTCTTCGACTCGCCGAAGTAGTCGGAGTTGAAGACGCGGGTAATGAAGTTTTCGAGATCGACCGCGATTAGCCGCTCGTCCGGATATCCCTCGGCTTTCAGATTCGGCGTGTAGATCACCGTCACCACCGGCTCGAAATTCTCCAGCTCCGCCGGCGTGGCCGGGTAGTAGAGATGCTGCTGCATCCCGGCAATGTTCGCGTTCGCCTTCTCCATGATCAGGCGCGCGGCGACGCGGAACTGCGGATCGTTGCCAATGAAACCATCGACCACGAGCATGTCGCGGGTCCGGATGTAGTCATTCTGCAGTTTGGCCATCCGCTCGTACTCGGCGCGGCTGATGGTCTGATCGGAGTGCTGTTCGGGCGTGTCGGTGGCGACGTAGGTGGAGCCTTTCGAACGCGACACCACCCTGGTGGCCACGTTCACGTTTCCAAACTCCGTCTTGCGGCAGTTCGGCATCTCTTCCGTGAAGCGGCGAAGCTGTTCCGGGGTCGGGTTCCACAGCACCGACTTCGGCTCGACGGGAAGCGTCAGGATTTCGGTCATGAATTCATCCTCTCGACGGGGCAGATTGTGTGAGCTTGGTTCGCAAGGATTACGCCGGAACGGCCGCGAAGGTGCGGGATTTTACACGAAACCATAGAATGCGCTCGATCCCATCAGGAGGCCGTATGTATCTCGTCCGCGACATCTTTCAGTGCAAGCCCGGCAAGGCCGGCGAGCTCGCCGCGAAGTTCAAAAAGACCTTCCCGTCGATGGAGACCGAGGACCGCTTCCGCAACTGCCGCGTGATGGTCGACGCGGTCGCCAACTACTGGACCGTCGTCCTCGAATGCGAGTTCGAGTCGCTGGCCGACTTCGAGCACCACCTGGCCGAGTACGGCCGCCGCGACGACGTCCGCGAAGCGATGGCGGGATACATGGACCTCGTCGAAGGCGGGCGAAGAGAGATTCTTCGGATCGTCTGATGCGAATCGCGGTCATCGGTGCGGGCGGCGTGGGAGGCTACTTCGGCGGCAAACTCGCCAACGGAGGCGCCGACGTCACCTTCATCGTCCGCGGTGCCACGCTCGACGCGATGAGGACGAAGGGCCTTCGCGTCGATAGCATCAAAGGCGACTTCGTCATCGAGCATCCGAACGCGACTGACGATCCAACCTCGGTCGGCGACGTCGACGCGATCTTCGTCACCGTCAAGGCATGGCAGATCGCGGATGTTGCGAAACAGATTAAGCCGATGCTCGGCGCCGACACCATGGTTATCCCGCTGGAGAATGGCATCAACGCGGCCGACCAGCTTGCGGCAATTCTCGGATCGCAACACGTTCTCGGCGGCTTGTGCGGCATCGTCAGTTTCATCGTCGCGCCGGGTCACATCCGCCACGCCGGCGCTGATCCGTTCATCATGTTCGGTGAGCTGGACAACCGCCGCTCGCCGCGTGTCGAAGCGTTGCGCGACGAATGCGTTCGCGCCAGCGTGCAGGCCGACATTCCCTCGGACATTCACCATGCGCTCTGGTCGAAGTTCGTGTTCATCGCGCCGATGAGCGGCATCGGTGCGGCCACGCGCGTTCCGATCGGCATCTGGCGCGCGATGCCCGAGCCGCGCGGGCTTGCGATCAAAGCCATCCGCGAAATCGTCGACGTCGCCCGCGCACGCGGCGTCGACCTCGGCAGAGATGCTGCGATCGAGAGTACGCTGGCTCGCTTCGACGGACTGCCGCCCGAGTCCACCTCGTCGCTGCAACGCGACATCATCGGCGGCAAACCGTCCGAGCTCGATGCCCAACTCGGCATCGTCGTTCGTCTCGGTCACGAAACCAACGTCCCGACGCCGGTCTGCGAAACGCTCCTCGCGCTGCTCCTGCCGCAGGAACGTAACGCGCGCAAGCTTTGAGAAGCCGCCGCGCGTCGCATACCATCCCCTGCGATGCCGAGGCCTCGAAAAACTGCCGTCATTCGTGACGCGGACGTCCATCCCGCGATCGCCGAGGCGCGGCGAGTTCTGGAAGTCGAATCGGCCGCCATCCTCGGGCTCATCGATCATCTCGACACCACGTTCGTCGACGTCGTCGAACTGATCAACGCCTCGGCCGGCCGCGTCATCACGATGGGGCTCGGCAAATCAGGGATCATCTGCAAAAAAGTCAGCGCGACGCTGGCGTCGACCGGCACGCCCTCATTTTTCCTGCATCCCGCCGAGGCCATTCACGGCGACCTCGGCATGATCGTTCGCGGCGACATCGTCCTCGCGATTTCGAACTCCGGCGATACCGAGGAGTTGGTTCGACTCCTGCCCAGCATCAAACGGATCGGCGCGAAGATCGTGGCCATCACCGGCAACCCGCAGTCCTCGCTGGCGAAGGGCGCGGACTTTCATCTGTCGGCCGCGATTTCGAAAGAGGCCTGCCCGCTCGGCCTGGCGCCCACTGCGTCCACCACCGCCACACTCGCCCTCGGCGACGCGCTGGCGATGGCGTTGCTGATGCGCAAGGGATTCAAAGAGGAGGATTTCGCATTCCTCCATCCCGGCGGAAAACTCGGCAAGCGCTTTCTGCGCGTCTGCGATCTCATGCACTCCGGCGCGCAGATTCCCGTCGTGCCGCTGGCAACGCCGATGCACGACGTCATCTACGAAATGTCGGCGAAAGGCTTCGGCATCACAGCCGTCGTCGACGAGGAAGGTATTCTGGCTGGCGCCATTTCCGACGGCGATCTGCGCCGCCTCCTGCAAGCCGACGCCGAAATCCTGCAAAAAACAGCCGCGGATTGTATGAAACCAAATCCCGTTACGATCGACGGCAACGAGCTGGCCTCGGCGGCACTGGAGCGGATGGAGCAGCGCAAGATCACCTCCATCTTCATCGCCGCCGCGTCGGGCCGCGTCGAAGGTATCATTCACCTTCACGACCTCTGGGGGCTGGAACTCTTCTGATGGATTCGACGACAACAGTGGTGCTGCGCTACCGCGACGGCCGCACCGAACGGGCAGCACTCATCGAGACCGACGTCGATCGGCAGATCGTGCGCGTCTCGCGCGACGACGGTGCGAAGGATGAAGTCCCGTTCTCGACGCTGAAAGCGCTTTTCTTTCCGCGCAGTTCTGCCGAGGAGTCGTTGGAAGCGCCCGCGGGAAGCACGATCGCCGTGGAGTTCGCCGATGGTGAAGTGATCCGCGGCGTGGCGCAGTACAACCCGGAGCGCAACGGCTTTTTTCTCTATCCGGGCGATCGGAGCAAAAACGAGCGCATCTTTGTTGTCAACTCGGCGATCGTTTCGATCGAAGTCGAAAAGCTCTGACCGGCGCGCGTTGCGCCTCCCACTCACATCATGAAAATCTCATCGCTCGTTTTCTCTCTGCTCCTCATCGCCTCGTCCGCCAGCGCCGCCGAGCTCGACCGCGCGGCCGCGGCGCTCGCCGGCACGGAAGCGCAATTCACACAGCGCTTCACACCGAAGGGATTCAAGAACAGTCAGATCGACAGCGGCAGCGTCGTCTTCGGAACGCTTCCGATGATGCGCTGGACCTACGCCAAACCGGAACAGAAGATCTTCGTCTTCGACGGCAGCCGGTCATGGTTTTACTTGCCCGGCGAAAAGCAGGTCACCGTCACGACGCTCGACGAAGCACATCGCCGCGAGCTGCCGTTTCTGCTGATCGGCGATCAAGCCGCACGCGATCGCAACTTCGTCGTTCGCGAGAGCATCAGCGGCGGCAACATCATCGCCATGCTGCAACCACGCGCCGCCTCCGCGATGATCCGCGGCGTCACGATCACAATCGGGGCGTCCACGCACGCGATTCAACGCGTCGCGTACTCGGATCGCGACGGCAACGAAACCACGTTCGATTTTTCCGGCATCACGCGGCGGCCGGTTACGCCCGATCTTTTCCGTTTCACGCCGCCCGCCGGCGTCGAAGTCGTACAACAGTAGCGGAGGCAGCAAATGGCCCAGGATTTCTC
>JBAVBF010000760.1:0-2451 GCA_049586115.1 Thermoanaerobaculia bacterium
CCCTGTCATCCTGAGCCGCCGCAGGACGGTCGAAGGACCCCCCACCTGTTAACGGGTGGGCCGGCGAATCTTGAACGATGCAAGCACTGAGGAGGTCCTTCGACCGTCCTGCGGCGGCTCAGGATGACAGGCCGGCTCAGCGCACGAAGTCGATAAACCCGCGCTCCACGTTCACGTCGATCAGTTTCACATTCACCTTGTCGCCGACGTCGATGCCGTGGGCTCCGTGGACGACTTTGCCTTCGACCGGCGGATGAAAAACGCGGACCCAGGTGCCCTTTTCCGAGGCGCCGGTGACGATGCCGTCGAAGCGCTGGCCGACGCGATCCTGAAGGATGCACGCCGCGGCCGACTTGCGCACCTGGCGCTCCACCTTGTTCGCTGCATCCTCGGCCTCGGTGCAATGCGTCGCCAGCGCGGTCAGCTCGTCGTTCGTGTACGGCGGCTTCTCGCCGGCGAGTGCGGCTTTGATCAATCGATGCGTGATGAGATCGGGGAAGCGGCGATTCGGCGCCGTCGAATGCGTGTAATCCTTGACCGCGAGTCCGAAATGGCCGATCGAGGTCTGGCCCGGCTGCTCCACGACATACTCGCCCGCGCCCATCGCTTTGACGATGGCGAGCGAGAGATCGGGAAAACGGAGCGGATCGGCTTTGCGGCGGCGGACGAGAAACTCCTCGAGCGCCTGCGAGTCGGGATCGGACGGCAGCTTCTCGCCGTATTTTTCGGCGATCGCCTCGATACGGTCCCAGCGCTCCGGCGAGCGCACCACGCGGCGCAAGCTGGCGAAGCCTTTCGACGCCAGAAAGCGCGCGCTGACGCCGTTCGCGGCGATCATGAAGTCTTCGATCAGATTCTTGGCATTGTTGCGCGCCTCGGTCTGCAGATCGACGACGTGGCCGTCCTTCATCACCGCGCGCGCTTCGATCGTTTCGAGATCGAGCGCGCCGTGCTCGTGACGAAGCTCGCGCATCTTGTCGGCGACGCCGTCCTGAAGTTTCAGATTTTCCGCGAGGCCGGACACCGCCTTGATCTTGGCCGGCATCTCGCCCTTGCCCTCGAGCCACATGCCGACGGCGTTGTACGCAAGCTGCGCCTTGTTGTGAACGCGTGCGCGATACACGTCACCTTTCGTGACCGAGCCGTCGGACGCGATGACCATGTCCATGACCACCGCGGTGCGTTCCTCGTTCTCATTGAGCGACGTGAGATTGGTCGACAACTTCTCAGGAAGCATCGGAAAAATTCGGGCCGCCGTGTAGACCGAAGTCGTGTTCTGGCGCGCGTGATCGTCGATCGGCGTCCCTTTTTTGACGAGCGCATCGACGTCGGCCACCGCCACCATCGCGCGGACGTTTCCGCCGCCGAGGTCTTCGGCGACCGTGAGTTGATCGAGATCGCGCGAGTCGTCGTTGTCGATCGAGCACCAGATCAGATCGCGCAGATCCTTGATCGACGCATCGCTGTCATTCGCGGCGCCGGAGATCGACTCCGCCTGTTTCTCGGCCTCGGCCGAAAAATCCGGCTGCAGCCCGCGGTCGATCATGGCCTGATGCGCGATGTCTTGGAGGATCGAGCTGTGATTGCAGCTTGCGGTGTGAGCGTGGTCGTTCATGGTGGGGCGGCACGTTACCATCAGCCGACATGCAGCCGAAAGTGACGCGCGCGGGTGATCGCGGCCTGTTGGCCGAGTTCGCTGCCGATGTTGCGGCGGCCGAATTGCACGCGCGCGCGGCGTCGTTGCGTGCGCGAACAAATGTCGTCGCGTGCATCGTCGGCCAGCAGTCGTTGTACATCGTTTTCGACGGCGAACCGTCGATCGATTTCGATGACGTGCCGCCGGCCGCGTTCACGCCGCGCACGCATGTCATCGACGTCGATTTCTCCGGCGCCGATCTCGATGAGTTTCTTGCGCATGTCCAAATCACACGCGATGCGTTCCTGCGATCACTTCCGGCGCTTCGCCTCACCGCGCGCTACCTCGGATTTCGCGCCGGTTTCGCGTATCTCGAAGGGTGGCCGGAGACGTGGCGGATGCCGCGCCGCACGCGTTCGCGCAACGCCGTCCCGCGCGGCAGTTTCGCGATCGCCGGCGTGATGGCCGGCTTCTATCCCGTCGATTCGCCCGGCGGCTGGAATCTTCTCGGCCGCACGAATGCGACACTCTGGAATCCGGACGCCGAGCCGCCGAATCGTTTCGCCCCGGGCGACGTGATCGGGATTCGTCCGGCATCGATCGCGAATTTCGACGAGAAGTCGGCGTCACGTTTCGAGGCGAGCGGCGAAGTTCTCGCCGAGGTCGTCGCACCGGGTCAGCTGACCGCGATCGTTGGCGCGCGCGATTGGAAACGCGCGGACTACGGCGTCTCGCCGGGCGGACCGTTCGACGCGTACGCAGCAGCGCTTGCGAATCGCGCGGCCGGCAACATCGACGACGCGCCGCTGCTGGAG
>JBAVBF010000761.1:0-3857 GCA_049586115.1 Thermoanaerobaculia bacterium
GATTTTTATCGTGGCCCTGATCGTCTTCGGCCCAAAGCGCCTGCCCGAGATCGGCAAAACGCTCGGCAAAGCGATGGGCGAATTCAAGAAGGCCACTGACGATTTCAAGAACACCATCGAACGCGAGGTACAGGTCGAAGAGCTGAAACAACTGGCCTCGACGACGATCGTGCCCGTGCAAGAGTCGATATCAAGGTCCGCGCCAGTCGAGCCGGCCGAGACCCCGGTGACCGCAGAGCCGCCGAAACAGATTGCCGATCTCACTCCCGAGGGCGTCACGAAGCACGACTCGTAGCCGATGACGGAAACTACGTACACGGAATCGCCGGCTGACGAAGAAGCGCCCGAAGCTGAACTTCCGAAGATGTCGTTCCTCGATCACCTCGAGGAGTTGCGCAAACGGCTGATCGTCTCGATCATCGCCATCGGCGTTGCCTTCCTCGCCTGCTGGCACTTCGCCGAGACGATCTATGCGTGGGTTCAGGCGCCGCTGACCAAATTCCTGCCGGCGGGAGATCAGAAGCTGGCGTACACGCACCTGACCGAGCCGTTCATGGTCTACATGAAGGTTGCGTTCTTCGCCGCCATCTTCGTCGCCTCGCCAATCATCATGTGGCAGGTGTGGCGGTTCATCTCGCCGGGGCTGTACAAGCGCGAGCGCCGTTACGCCGCGCCCTTCATCATCTTCGCGACGCTTTTCTTTCTCCTCGGCGGCTACTTCGGCTACGCCGTGATCCTGCCAGGCGCCTGCGCGTTCTTCGTGCAGACAGGTCAGAAGTTCAAGCAGATGATCAAGATCGACGAGTACTTCTCGTTCGCCAGTACGATCATGCTTGCCTCGGGCGCGGTGTTCGAGACTCCGATCCTGATCTTCTTCCTGGCGCGACTCGGCATCGTGACGCCGGAGTTTCTGCTACAGAAGTCCAAGTGGGCGATCGTGCTGTCGTTCATCATCGCCGCCATTCTGACCCCGTCGCCCGACATGGTGAACCAGACGATGCTGGCCGTGCCGATGATCGCGCTCTACTTCCTCGGCGTAGGAGTCGCGTTCATGTTCGGCAAGCGTCACGACGCGTAGTACCCTTACCGGTCATGGAAATCCCGTCGAAGGTTTCGATCTTCAGCCGCTCGCTGGAGCTGAAAGGCAAGCCCGGCACGTTGATCGCGATCAATGACACCGGCTACTACGAGATCGTGATGGATTTCCAGGGACGCAACCACGTCGTCCTCTTCCCGATCGCCGAGACCGCCATCATCTTCAACGATGCGCTGCCGTCAATTGGGGCGGACTTCGAGGTGGAGAGGTAGATCGGACTCGAGAGGAAGACGGTTCACGCGGAGTTCGCGGAGAGGCGGAGTACGCGGAGAAACAAAGGGACGGCATCGCGCCGTCCCTTTTCAATTCTGCTGCGAATCGATTTACTGCTTCTTCGTTGCCGGTGTTTTCTTTGCGTCGCTCTTCGGGGCGGCTGGCGCGGCTTCCGCTGCGGGAGGCGCTGGCGGCGGGGCGAAGTATGCGTCGTCGAAGGTAGGATGCGCGTTCTCTTTCATCGCATCGAGCGCGGCGTGGAGCTTGGTCTGCTTGAGGTTCTTCTCGATGGTCGGACGGACCTGATCGAGGGGCGTGCTCTCGTGCCCTTCGACTTTGATGATGTGATAGCCGAACTGCGTCTTGACGATCGGCGTCACCTCGCCAACCTTCGCGCTGAACGCGGCCTGCTCGAACTCAGGGACCATCTGGCCGTGGCCGAATGAGCCGAGGTCGCCGCCGCGGGCGCCGGAACCGGTGTCGTCGGATTCCTTCTTCGCCAGCTCTTCGAAGTTCGCGCCGGCCACGATCTGCTTGCGAAGATCTTCCGCTTTCGCCTTGGCCTGCTCGTCGGTGAGCTCTTTGCCGGGCTGTGCGGCAGCGCTGCCTTTCGGCGCGATCAGGATGTGGCGGGCCTTGACCTGCTCGTAGTCCTTCGCGTTGTCGGCGTACACCTTCTGGATTTCGGCGTCGCTGACGGTGATGCCGCTGTCGATCTTCTTCAGTTCCGCCGTCGCGACGAGATTCTCGCGCATCAGGGTCAGCTGGTTGAGGACGTCGGGATCATTCTGCAGGCCGGCTTTGGCACCTTCGCTCGCCAGCAGGCGCATGCGCAGGAAGTCGTCCGCGAACTGTCTGCGGCCGGCGGGCTGCGAAAGCATGCCCTGGTATTCGGCGGGAAGCGTCTTCAGGGCCGCTTCGAATTCAGACCTGTGGACCGTTACGGTGCCGGCGGACATGATCACGGGATCGGCGTCTTTCGCGGCGGTGGCTGTGGCCGTTGGAGCGGCTGGCTGGCTCTGCGCGAACACTGCCGGAGCGGCGAGCGCAAGCGCGATGACAAAGGTTGCTTTCTTCACAAGTTCTCCTTGTTCGTTAGGACGTGCGTTATGGAACAGCGGTTCGTAACGGGGGGTATCGAGGCTTGATTCCAGCGGGCTCAGCGCAATTTCTTCAGCGCCGATTCGATGCGCCGCACGCCTTCCTGCAGCCGCTCCATCGACGTGGCGTAGCTGATCCGGACATGGTTGTCGCTCCCGAATGCGGAACCGGGAATCACCGCCACGCGTGCTTCGTCGAGCAGGTAGTTGCTGAGCGTCTGCGAGTCGCGCACGCTGCCGCGTCCGAAGAAGGCGCTGACGTCGGGGAAGATGTAAAACGCTCCATCGGGATGCGCGCAGCACATCCCGTCGATGCCGTTGATGGCCGGAATCAGCCACGCCCGGCGATCGCGATACGCATCCCACATCCGCCGCACTTCGTCCTCGCCGCCGTTCAGCGCTTCGAGCGCCGCCGCCTGCGAGATCGAGCTCGGATTCGACGTCGAATGGCTCTGGATCTTGCCCGCCGCGGTGATGACGTCGCGATGCGCGATCGCGTAGCCGAGTCGCCAGCCGGTCATCGCGAACGTCTTCGACATCGAGTTGATGCAGACGACGGTCTCCGGATATTCATCGAACCAGCGGCCTGCCGAGACATGCTTTGCGCCGTCGTAGACGAAGAATTCGTAGGTCTCGTCAAACATCAGAAAGAGATCGCGCGAGGCACACCACTCGACGATGCGCTGCAGTTCCTTCTCGGCGATCACCGCGCCGGTCGGATTGCACGGCGAGTTTATGATCACCCCGCGCGTGCGCTCAGTGGCCACGGCTTCGATGGCCGCGAACGTCGGCCGAAAGTCATTCTGCGGATCGGCAGGCGCGAAAACGGGAGTGCCGGCCGCGAACTGGACCTGATCGGGAAAACTCACCCAGTACGGCGACGGGATGATGACTTCGTCGCCTTCATCGACCAGCGCCAGCGTGACGTTGAAGAGCTCCTGCTTGCCGCCGGTGCCGGCGATGACGTTCTCCGCTTTGATCGAGGTTCCGTAGCGGCGGTTGTAGCGAGCGGCCAGCGCGTCGCGCAACGCCTTCGTACCGTTGCCGGCGGTATATTTCGTCTGCCCTTCATCGATGGCGCGCTTGCCGGCTGCGCAAACAGAGGGCGGCGTCGGGAAATCAGGTTCGCCCGGCCCGAGGTCGACGATGTCGACGCCTTGCGCCTTCAACTCCAGGGCGCGGTTCATCACCGCCAGCGTCGGCGACACCTGCATCTCGTTGACGCGCCGCGTCAGGCGGATGCGGGGCTTGGTGATGACGTCGATTCCCATCAGGCGAAGCGCTCTCCGAGCGTCGTGCGCAATGCGCGCCAGGCCGGCGGAGCCTGCCGGCTGAGCACCAGCCGGATCAACTCAACGACGCACCACGCAAGATATACATAAATGATGGGGCCGCGCCACGACGGCACCGCGAACTGCACCAGCCAAAGAACGAAGAGGGCGCTGGCC
>JBAVBF010000762.1:0-16653 GCA_049586115.1 Thermoanaerobaculia bacterium
TTTGATCACGTTCGGGCCGATGGCGTGGTCGAGCATCGCGGCGGTGCAGACCTGCGTGGTGCCGCAGCCGAGGAGGAAGTAGTTGAGGGCGTGTTCGAAGGTGGAGATGCCGCCGATGCCGGAGAACTCTTTGTCGGGGAAAGCCTTCGTCAGTTGGGCCATCTTGGCGAGTGAGAGAGGCAGGATGGCGGGGCCGCCGAGGCCGCCGGGGGAGACGTAGCCTTCCACGTTCATTTCGAAGTCGAGGGTGGATGCGTCGATCGGCGGGAGTGACGGCCAGGTGTTCGACGACACCACCGCGTCGGCGCCGCCGCGGAAGCAGGCTTCGGCTTCTTCGACGATGTTTGATGTGGCGGGAGTCAGCTTCACCCAAACCGGGATCTTCGAGACCTCCTTGACCGCCATCGTCACGACGGAGCAGAGCACCTTGTCCTTGCCGACGTTCGAGCCCATGTCGACGCGGTCCATGTGCGGGCAGGAGAAATTGAGCTCCAGCGCGTCGGCGCCTTCGTCCTGCATCGCTTTGGCGAGGGTCTGCCAGTTGTTCAGCTCTTTGTCGTTGCCGGAGCCGGCCATGATCGAGCCGACGATGATATTTTTCGGGTAGGCCTTCTTGATCGCGGCCAGCTTGCCGATCCACCAATCCAGCGGCTTGTCGGAGATCAGCTCCCAGTTCCAGGAGGCCATCACCGTCGTTCCCGGCTTCTTCGTCATCGAGAGGCGCGTGCCCTGATCCTCGGAACGGAGGAACTTCGTCTTCGGGCCTTTCACATTGACGACGGGATGGAGGCCGATGGTCTTCGTGACGATGCCGCCCCAGCCCGCTTCGAAGGCGCGGACGATGTTCGCGTCGGATTCGGTCGGCGGCGCCGAGGCCAGCAGGAAGGGGTTGGGGAAGCGGACTCCGGTGAATGTCGTCGACAGATCGGCCATGGGTTTCCTCCTCTTTTGGGAAACGGCGATTGTAACAAGGATGTGTGAGAGCGAGCCGGTAGACTCCCCGCTTATGAAGACAACAGCGATCCTCTTCCTCGTCGTTCTGACAGGTGCCGCGAGCGCATTCGCGCAGCAGAATCCTGATCCCGCGCAGAAGGCGCGTCCCGTGGAAAAGCCGAAGCCTGCCGCCGCGAAGCCGTCCGATGTCGCACCGCCGCCGGTTCAGACTCCAGTACCCGACGCGCCCGCGCCGAAAGAGCATCCGTTGACTGCGCTGCCGTACACGCCGAGTCTCGACGTGCCGTCGATGGACCTCACCGCGAATCCGTGCGCCGATTTTTATCAATACACATGCGGCGGCTGGATGAAGAACAACCCTGTGCCGCCGGATCAGGCGTCGTGGAGCGTCTACGGCAAAGTGACCGAGGAGAACGAAGAGTACCTGTGGGGAATCCTGCTCGAGGACGCGAAGCCGCGCGCGGACCGCACGGTCGTGCAACAGAAGATTGGCGACTACTTCGATGCGTGCACGGATGAAGCGCGGATCGAGCAGCTTGGGGTCAGGCCTTTGCAGCCGCTGCTCGACGAGATTGCCGGCCTGAAGGCGAAGTCCGACCTCGGCCTCTTCCTCGCGAAACAACATCTGCGTTCGAGTGGCAACGGCTGGATCTTTGGATTCGGATCGACGCAGGATTACAGCGACGCGTCGAGTGTCATCGCCGAGGCCAGTGCGGGCGGGTTGGGATTGCCGGACCGCGATTACTACGCGAAGACTGACGCGAAATCGAAGACCATCCGCGATCAGTACCTCGCGCACGTCGCCTCGATGCTGGAGCTGATCGGCGAGTCGAAGTCGGCAGCGAAGGCGGACGCGGCGACGGTGATGCGCATCGAGACCGCGCTGGCGAAGGCGTCACTGACGCGCGTGGAGCGCCGCAATCCGTACAACCTCGTGCATAAGATGACGGTGGCGCAGCTGGGCAAGACCACGCCGGCGTTTCCGTGGAAGACCTATCTCTCGACGGGCGGCGTGAACGTGACTTCGCTCAACGTCACCGAGCCGAAATTCTTCGCGGCCGTGCAGAAAGAACTGACGACCGTTCCGCTGTCCGACTGGAAGACGTACTTTCGCTGGCACGCCGTCCATTCGCGCGCGCCGTATCTGTCGAAGAAGTTCGTCGCGGAAGATTTCAACTTCTATCGCGCCACTCTCCGCGGCGTGAAGGCGATGGCGCCGCGCTGGAAGCGTTGCGTCCAATACGTCGACCGCGACCTCGGCGAAGCGCTCGGCCAGGAGTTCGTGGCGCGCACTTTCACGCCGGAGACGAAAGCGAAGACGGTCGAGATGACGAAGGCCATCGAGACCGCGATGGAGGACGAGATCAATCACCTCGGCTGGATGACGCCGGCCACGAAGACGCGCGCACTGGAGAAGCTGCACGCGGTCGCGAACAAGGTCGGCTATCCCGACAAATGGCGCGATTACAGCTCGTTGAAAATCGAGCGCGGCGACTATTTCGGCAATGCATTGCGCGCGACGATTTTCGAGTCGGAGCGCGACACGGCCAAGATCGGCAAGCCGGTCGACCGCAATGAGTGGGGCATGACGCCGCCGACCGTCAACGCCTACTACAACCCGCAGATGAACGACATCAACTTTCCGGCTGGCGTGCTACAGCCGCCGCTTTACGATCCGAAGCTCGATGACGCGCCGAACTACGGCAACACCGGCTCGACGATCGGCCACGAGCTGACGCATGCGTTCGACGACGAAGGGCGCCAGTTCGACGCGCAGGGAAACCTCAAGGACTGGTGGACGCCGGAAGATGCGAAGGCGTTCGAAGAGCGCGTCAATTGTGTGCGCGAGCAATACGCGGGATACACCATCGTCGACGACATCAAGATCAATTCGAAGCTGACTTCAGGCGAAGACGTCGCGGACCTCGGCGGCACCTTGCTCGCGTATCTGGCGTGGAAAGCGGCCGATCCCAATGAGACGAAATCGGTCGACGGCTTTACGCCCGATCAGCGCTTCTTCATCGGCTTCGCGCAATGGGCGTGCGAGAACCAGCGTCCCGAAAATCTACGCGCGAACGCGATCACGAATCCGCATTCGCCGGGCAAATACCGGATCAATGGCATCGTCTCCGATCTGCCCCAGTTCCAGAAGGCATTCAACTGCGCCGCGGACTCGCCGATGGTGCGCAGCAAAGCATGTCAGGTATGGTGATGGCTAGCTGAAACTCAGGAGACAGAATCTATGCGCAAGATCGTCGTAGCAATCGCGTTGCTGTTCGCCGTTTCTTCGCAGTCGCAGCAGGGGCGGAAATCGGAAGCGATTCCGCAGCCGAATCCGGTGGCCGCGCCGCCGCCGCTGGTGGAGAAGATCGAGGTCTCCGTCGTCAATGTCGACGTCACGGTCACCGATCGCCGCGGCCAGCCGGTTTCGGGACTGACGCGAGACGATTTTGAAATTCTTGAGGACGACAAGCAGCAGACGATTTCAAACTTCTACGCCGTTGACGGCGCGCAACCGAGGATCGACACGCATCCGGCAGGCGCAGCAGACCTTAACGCGTCTTCCGCGGACCGTTTCCGGCGCAAGGTACTGGTGCTGATCGACAATCAAAATACGACTCCTCACGGGCGCAACGTTGCGCTCGACCGTCTGGTGGAGTTCATCGATCAGCATTTCGATGACGGCCGTTATGACTGGTCGATTGCGACGATCGACAAGCGGGTGCACATGGTGCTTCCGATGACGTCGAGCAAAAAGGTTCTGCACAATGTCGTGGCCGAGGTCCGCAGAACCGGAACGCTCAGCGCAATCCGGGCGCCGATGCAACATGGCGAGTTCGATATCGCCTCAGTGAGTGCGGCCTCCGCGGGCAGGAGCGGCGGCCGGGACTTGAACGAGGTAACCACGACGAACCGCGGGATGACCACGGAGAACACCATCGACATTTTCAGCGACGAGCTGTCGCTCAAGGAACAGTCGATCTTCGCGAAATCGTCGACGGAATCGATCCTCGAGGCAGAACGCGCATTCGGAAACCTCGAAGGGAGAAAGATCATCCTTCTGGTCACCGGAAACCTTCCGCTGGCGACGCAATCCCCGCTGAATCGCGATTCCTCACGCGGCGTTCTGGACGCCGACGTTCAGGGCATGGCCAGAGAAAACGGCGAGCTGGCCGAGATGCGTGAGCTGCTCGTGCGCGAGGCGAACGCGTCCAATACCAGCCTTTACATCATCTCCTCCGAGGGCCTGGACATGAACATGACCGAGGGGATGAATCCGATGGGCGCGGGTCCGGTGCCGGGATCGAATGCGATCGATACCTCGTCGATGCTCTGGCTGGCGAAGGAGACCGGCGGCGCGTACCTGCCGGGCAATCGAATCGATCAATCACTGGTCGATTTCGACCGTCGCTCCGGCGCGTTTTACTCCCTCGGATATTCGCCCGTGCATACGGATGACGGTCATTACTACCGGCTCAAGGTGAACGTAAAGAAGCACCGCGAGTACCGCCTCGATTACCGCTACGGCTATTCGAGCGCACCGACCGATCTGCAGATCATCCGTGCACTCAGTTCGCCTCTCGGCGCTTCGATGCAGCAGTCGACGGTTCCCATCTCGCTGACTTTCGGCGAACCGATCTACCGAGGGCTCGTTGCGCTCATCCCGCTCAAGGCGGCGATGTCGATGGATTCGCTGCAGTACATCAGCGACGGCAGCGGATCGCGCACACGCCTGCATGTGTACGTGTCGATCTTCGACAGCGAAGGGCGCAACCTCACGGTGGCAAAGTCGTTCGCCGACATTGCCGTGCAGGCGAATGAGTCGACCACCGGACCGATGACGGTCACGATCCCTCCTCTGGCGCTGGCGAAGGGGTCGTACAAGATTGTCGTGGCCGTCCGCGATGAGCTGACGGACCACATCGGCGTGACAACAAAGCGGCTGGAGTTGTAGAAGCGATCAACGAACCCAGGGAGTCCCGACCCATGCGCAAGGTAGTCCTCGTCTCACTGCTGTTTTGTCTGTCCGTTCAGTCGCAGCAGAACGCTCCGATTGCAGGACCGCCGCCGCTCGTGGAGAAGATCGACGTCTCGGTCGTCAACGTCGACGTCACGGTCACCGATCGCCACGGACAGCCGGTGACGGGACTGACGCGAAATGATTTCGAGATCCTCGAAGACGGCAAGCCGCAGACGATCACGAACTTTTATCTGGTCGAGAACGCGAAAGTGCGCGAAACGCCGAATGCAGCGGCGGAGACCCAGCCCCCGGCGCAGCGGTTCCGGCGCAAGGTGCTGGTCCTGATCGACAACCTGAACACGACCAAGCACGCCCGCAATGAGGCGCTGGCGAAGCTGGACCAGTTCATCGACGCGCACTTCGACGACGGCCGTTATGACTGGTCGATTGCCACCGTCGACAGCCGCGTCCATCTGCTGCTTCCGATGACCTCGGACAAGCGCGTGTTGCACTCGGTGGTCCAGGAAATCCAGCGCCGCGGGACCGGGCGGGAGCTTCGCGCATCCATCGGCCGCGGAGATTCCGCCGCGGCGCACATGCAGTCCGACCTCGCCACGCCGAACGACACGTCCGGTGAGCGGATACGAAAGCAGACCGCGCAATTCATCGAAGAGAACAAAAACTTCGATGACGAGATGCGCCTTACGGAACAGACGATGTTCGCGGCATCGTCGACGGATGCGGTCGTGCAGGCAGCGCGTGCATTCGGCAGCAGCGACGGGCGGAAAATGATCCTACTCGTCACCGGCCACATGCCGTTCGGGAGTGTCTCGCCGCTGAACCGCGTCGGCGAAAGCTCGATGCTCGGCAATCACATGGAAAACATTTCGAAGAACGACCATCAGCTCATCGCGATGCGCGATCACATCATCCATGAGGCGAATGTGTCGAATACGAGCTTCTACATCATTAATGCGGAGGGCCTCGAGCCTGCGGCCTCGGACGGCAACACGACCATCTCGACGATGGCTACGGCTTCGCCCGGCTCGAGCGCCGAAGACACCTCGGCGATGTACTGGCTGGCCGGCGAAACCGGCGGCGCGTATCTGCCGGGCAACCGGATGGACAAGTCCTTCGAGGAGTTCGACAAGCGGTCGGCCAACTTCTACTCGCTCGGGTTCGCATCGACGCATCCCGACGACATGCGCTATCACCGCCTCGCCGTCCGCGTGAAAGGCCATTCGGATTTCAAGCTGCAATACCGCGACGGCTACTCGAGCGCGGAAACCGACATCCAGCTCGTGCGCGCCCTGCGTTCACCGCTCGGAGCGGCCATGCAGGAGAAGACGATGGCGGTGTCGCTGATCGTCGGCGATCCGCAATACCGCGGCGTAACGGCGCTGGTACCGCTCCAGGCATCGATGGCGATGGAATCGCTGCAGTACATCACCGACGGCGGCGGGTCGCGGACGCGCCTGCACGTCTACGTATCGATCTTCGACAGCGAAGGCCGCAACCTCACCGTCGCCAAGTCCTTCGCTGACATCGCCGTCCGTCCGAACGAGGCGACGACGGGACCGATGACGGTCACGCTCCCGCCGCTGTCACTCGGCAAGGGGACGTACAACGTCGTCGTGGCAGTGCGCGATGAACTGACCGACCACGTCGGCGTTGCAACACACAAGATTCAGGTGTAGGTCCCATCTGCGTAAATCTGCGTTCCTCTGCGGATAAAACCATCCGCAGAGGAACGCAGATGAGTTACTTCGGCATCGGGATCGGCGGTTTCAATCCGCGAGTCCACGCGCGATGCTGGGCAATCGCGGCGATGAATGCGGTGGCGACCTTCGCCACATCCTTGTCGCCGCCAGTGATGACGCCTGCTCCCGGATCGGCATCCGGACCTCCCTCGGGATGCGGACGCGCGCCGCTGATTCCTGCCGCATCGAGCAACTGTGTTCCCGCTCCGGTCGCGGCGAGCGCTTTGTAGTGCTTGAACGCATCGACGACGAATTCGATCGCCTGCGGCTCATTCGCCAGCGACTGCACTCCCGCCTCGCCGCCCGGAACGTAGACCGCGTCGAAGAGAACGGAGCTCGCCGTCAGCACGCTGTGCTCCGCGTTCAACTGGCCGCCCTCGGAGGTCTGGAACGGGCCGACGTGGCGTCCGACCAGATGCGTCGTCGCGCCCTGCGCCATCAGCGCCTTCTCCATCCGCGCGATCGCCGCGCCGTCGCTGCCGTCCGAAACGAGGCTCGCCACCTGGCGCGTCTTGATCGAATCCTTCACCGTGTTGGCCATGCTCACGGCCGGCGACGGAGCGACGTCGCGATTCGTTTTCTTCGGCTGGTAGTCGCGCGGATTGCCGTCGGCCGGGAAGCTGAGATTCATCGGTCCGTCGATCTTCGGGATCTTCTTCAATCCCAATCCGACGGCGACTCGTTGCGCGAGCTCGCCATCGACCTGATTCAGCATCGCCACCATCCGCTCGCGCACGGCAGGCACGGTGACTTTGCCGAGCTCGAACTGCAACGCCTGGACGATGTGCTCCTTCTCCGGATCGGACTGACTCCGCCAGAACATGAGCGCCTGCGTGAAATGGTCGAAGAACTTGTCGCTGCGTCCGCGCACCTTCGAGCCGTGCATTTTTTCGGCGAACGAGGAGAAGCCCGCATCTGCCGCACCGGCCTGGAACGGACAGCCGCCGCCGAGGGTGTTCGGCTCGTAGGCGACGCGTCCGGTGTTGATGGTCTGGCGCATGTGGCCGTCGCGCTGCGCGTTATGCACCGGCGCGATCGGACGATTGATCGGAATCTCGTGAAAGTTCGGCCCGCCGAGGCGGATGAGTTGTGTGTCGAGATACGAGAAGAGACGGCCTTGCAGCAGCGGATCGTTGGAGAAGTCGATTCCGGGGACGACGTTGCCGACGTGGAAAGCTACCTGCTCGGTCTCGGCGAAGAAGTTGTCGGGATTGCGATTCAGCGTGAGCTTCCCGATTCGCTGCACCGGCACCAGCTCCTCGGGGATGAGTTTCGTGGCATCGAGCAGATCGAAGTCGAACGAGTTTTCGTCCTTCTCATCGACGATCTGCACGCCGAGCTCCCACTCCGGAAAATTGCCGCTGGCGATGGCGTCCCACAAGTCGCGGCGATGAAAGTCGGGATCTTTGCCTGAGATTTTCTGCGCCTCATCCCAGACCACCGAATGCACGCCGAGGAGCGGCTTCCAGTGGAACTTCACGAAGCGCGACTGGCCGCGTTCGTTGATCAGGCGGAACGTGTGCACGCCAAAGCCCTCCATCATCCGATAGCTGCGCGGGATGGCGCGGTCGGACATGACCCACATGATCATGTGCATCGACTCGGGCATGAGCGAGATGAAGTCCCAGAAGGTGTCGTGCGCCGACGCCGCCTGCGGCATCTCGTTGTGCGGCTCCGGCTTGACGGCGTGGATGAGGTCGGGAAACTTGACCGCGTCCTGGATGAAGAAGACGGGAATGTTGTTGCCGACCAGATCGAAGATGCCTTCGTCGGTGTAGAACTTGACGGCGAAGCCGCGAACGTCGCGCGCGAGATCGGTGGAACCGCGCGATCCGGCCACGGTCGAAAAGCGGACGAAGACGGGCGTGCGGCGGGAGGGCTCGGTCAGGAATCCGGCCTTCGTGTACGTCGACATCGCGCCGTCGTACACCTGAAAGACGCCGTGGGCCGCGGAGCCGCGCGCGTGCACGATGCGCTCGGGAATCCGCTCGTGATCGAAGTGCGTGATCTTTTCGCGAAGGTGAAAGTCTTCGAGCAGCGACGGACCGCGCTCGCCGGCGCGCAACGAATTCTGGTCGTCCTCGATGCGCGTGCCGTGATTCGAGGTGAGAAACTCCTGATCGGGATACTCGCGATGCGGCTCCAGCGCCGCGATCTTGGCGCTGTTGTCCTGCCGCGGCTTCCGCTTCGAAGCGGGATCGGTCGGTGATGCGGGCGCAGTCGCGGCGCGAGGTGCGCGTTTTTGTGTTGCCGTCTTTTTCGTAGCCATTAGTTCCCCCCTGTGATGGATGACGCAATGCTCGACGCTTGCCATGGCGAGAAGCGCAAGCAGCGGCGGCGGAGCCGTCGCAAGAACCGTAGCCCACGGGTTTCACCCGTGGGTGCCGAGGATGGTTTGATTTGTGAGCCCGCCTTGGCGGGCGAGAGAAAGCTTCTTGCGCCCGCTGAAGCGGGCTCACAAACATGGTCACGCTGCCGCCCCACGGGTGAAACCCGTGGGCCACGGTTCTTAGGCCGGCTACGCCGACGGCCGGCCCGCGCGGCTACCCTCGCAAATACATCTCCACGCACGTTGCCAGCGCTTCGACGTCGATCGGCTTGCGAAGTACGCTGCGCACCATGCGCGGACAGCGTTGGACGATTGCGGAATCGGGCAGCACGCTGGCCTCGGTCGAGGTGATCACCAGCACCGCGGGCGGATCGTCGAGCGACTTCACCGAGGGGTCCGAGGTGAGCGCTTCGAGCGAGTCGAGGACGTCTACGCCGCTCATCTTCGGCATCAGCACGTCGAGGATGACTACCGAATACGGCGTGGTGACGATCTGATGCAGAGCTTCGACGCCGTCGCGCGCGCCGTCGACGTTGACCGACTCGTGCACTCTCAAAAATTCGACAAGCAGGCGGCGGATCGTGTCGTCATCTTCGACGACCAGCACGTTTCCATTGCGCATGGGAGCAACCGTGGTCCGGTCGTAGCATAAAGTCAGCCACATGCTCGCCATCGGACCCGACGTGCTCCACGATTTCGAACGCGCCTCACAACTCGAATGGATCGAAACGAACGGACTCGGCGGCTGGGCGGGATCGTCGGTCACGTTCGCGAATACGCGCCGCTATCACGGCATGCTCGTGGCCGCGCTCCCCGGACGGACCGAGCGGACGGTGCTGGTGTCGAAGCTCGACGAAACGGTCAACGGCGTCGACCTCGGCACGAATCGTTTTCCGGATGTCATCCACCCTCGCGGCTTCGAACGGCTGGTGTCGTTTGAACGCGGCGTGTTTCCGGTCTGGGAGTACGTGGCGGGCGGCGTCAAACTGCGCAAGACGGTCGTCGCGCCGCGCGGCGAGAATCTCACCATCGTTCTTTACGAGGTGCTCGACTGCGCGAAACCGTTCGAGTTGCGCCTCTCGCCATTCGTGGCCGGACGCGACTATCACTCGCTGATCCATTGCACTGACGCCTCGCTCCCGTTCATCCACATCGACGTGCCCGGCGCGACGTTCAAGGCCAGGCCCGATTGCTGGAAGGAGTTCGATTACGAGCGGGAGCGCGAGCGCGGTCTCGATCATCTCGAAGATCTCTTCACGCCCGGGTCGTACGTGTTGACGTTGAAGCGCGGCGACGTGCTCCCCGTGGTCATCGCAATTGAAGAGGACGATTGGGACGCGCTCGGAATGATTGAGGACGAACGTGCGCGGCGCGAAGCGCTGGTCATTGATGCGCGCGACGATTTCACGCGCCAGCTATACCTCGCCGCCGATCAGTTCCTCATCGAGCGCGACGAAAAGAAAACGATCATTGCCGGCTATCACTGGTTCACTGACTGGGGCCGCGACACGATGATCGCGCTGCCGGGCCTGTGCCTCGCCACCGGCCGTTTCGACAACGCGAAACAGATCCTCCGCCACTGGCTGGCCGCGGCGAGCAAGGGGATGATTCCGAATCGTTTTCCCGACGGCACGAACGAGCCGGAGTTCAACTCCGCCGACGCCGGCCTGTGGCTGTTCATCGCCGTCTGGCGCTATCGCGAAGCAACGAACGACGACGCGTTCGTGCGCGATGAGGCGCTGCCGGTGCTGCGCGAAGCGATCAACTGGCTCGACCGAGGGACGCGGTTCGGCATTCACGTCGACCTCGACGGGCTGCTCTACGCCGGCGCGAACGGCGTGGCACTCACGTGGATGGATGCGATCGTCGACGGCCAGGCGGTGACGCCGCGGCGCGGCAAGCCGGTCGAGATCAATGCGCTCTGGTACAACGCGCTGCGCATCGTCGCGGAGTTGTCGACCGACAGCGGCTTGCGCTCGCGTGCGGACGGCGTGCGCGAATCGTTCGAAGCGGCGTTCTGGAACCGGCATTCGCAATGCTGCTACGACGTCGTCAATCCAAACGATGCCTCGATCCGCCCCAACCAGCTCTTCGCCATCAGCCTCCCCTTCCCGCTCTTCGACGACGCGCGCGCCGAAGAAATCCTAGGCATCTGCGAAGCGCAGCTCCTGACGCCGGTCGGACTGCGCACGCTGTCGCCGAACGATCCCCGCTATCGCAGCCGGCTGACCGGCGATCAGCATTCGCGCGACGCCGCCTATCACCAGGGCACCGTCTGGCCCTGGCTCCTCGGGCCGTACATCGATGCACTGCTGCGTTACCGAGGCGAAGGCGGACGTGCGACTGCCCGCACCGTTCTCGCGAACATGTCCACGCACCTCAACGAAGCCGGCCTCGGCACGATCGGCGAAATCTTCGACGGCGAAGCGCCACACGCTCCGCGCGGATGTATCGCGCAGGCGTGGAGCGTTGGGGAAGTGCTGCGCGTGACGGCGAAGCTGTCATCCTGAGCCGCCGCAGCCGAGGCGCGCGAAGCGCGACCGGCGGAGGACGGTCGAAGGACCCCCAACCTGCTAGCCCGGTTGGGCGGCGGCGAACGTCTACTCCACGAAGACCTCCGCACGTCCGGGTTAACAGGAAGGAGGTCCTTCGACCGTCCTACGCGATGCGGCTTGCGCCACATCGCTCCGGACAGTCCACGGCGCGCCGCTTGCTATCGAGACAACGTACGCAATGGCAACCAGAAAGAAAAAGACAACTGCTCGCGCGAAGAAAGTCGCCGAGGTGGCACAAGCGGTCGGAGCGGATATCGTTCCCAGTGTGACCATCGAAGTCGACCTCCCGGCCAGCAGTCCACATCTCAGCGATTGGGACTTTCACCTTTTCAATGAAGGCAGCCATACCCGCCTTTGGGAAAAACTCGGATCGCATGTCGTCACGCGCGACGGCGTGAAAGGGACGATGTTCGCCGTCTGGGCGCCGAACGCGGCCGCGGTCAGCGTCATGGGCGACTGGAATGGTTGGAATTCCGATCAGCATCCACTCGAGCACCGCGGGGCGTCCGGAATCTGGGAAGCCTTCGTGCCGGGCGTCGGCAAGGGCGCGCATTACAAGTTCCACATCCGCTCGAAGTACAACGACTATCGCGTCGACAAAGCCGATCCCTTCGCCGTGATGCAGGAGACGCCGCCCGAAAAAGCGTCCGTGGTCTGGGATCTCGACTATGTATGGCAGGACGGCGATTGGATGCGTGACCGCGCGCAGCGCAACGCGCTCACCGCGCCGATATCGATCTACGAAGTCCACCTCGGGTCGTGGCGCCGCGACGGCGATCGTCCACTCACCTATCGCGAGATGGCCGCCCCCCTTTCGCAATACGTGCGCAAGATGAACTTCACGCACGTCGAGATCATGCCGGTGATGGAGCATCCGTTCTACGGCTCCTGGGGCTACCAATGCACCGGTTTTTTCGCGCCGACCAGCCGCTACGGAACGCCGCAGGATCTGATGTACCTGATCGACGTCCTGCACCAGAACGAGATCGGCGTCATCCTCGATTGGGTGCCGTCGCACTTTCCGACCGATGAGCACGGGCTCTCCTATTTCGACGGTACGCATCTCTTCGAGCACGCCGATCCTCGCAAAGGCTTCCAACCCGATTGGGGCTCGCTCGTTTTCAACTACGGCCGCAACGAGGTGCGCTCGTTCCTGCTCTCGAGCGCGCTTTACTGGCTCGGCGTCTTCCACGCGGACGGACTGCGTGTCGACGCCGTCGCGTCGATGCTCTATCTCGATTACTCGCGCAAGCACGGCGAGTGGATTCCGAACGAATTCGGCGGCCGCGAGAACATCGAAGCGATCTCCTTCCTCCGCCGGCTGAACGAAGAAGTCTACAAAGCGCATCCCGACGTGCAGGTCATCGCCGAGGAGTCGACGGCGTGGCCGATGGTTTCGCGGCCGACGTATGTGGGCGGACTCGGATTCGGCATGAAGTGGGACATGGGATGGATGCACGACACGCTGCGCTACTTCGCGCTCGATCCGATCCATCGCAAGTTTCATCACAACGACCTGACCTTCCGGATGATGTACGCGTTCAGCGAGAACTTCGTGCTGCCGCTGTCGCACGACGAGGTCGTGCACGGCAAGGGATCGCTGATCCGCAAGATGCCCGGCGACGAATGGCGCCGCTTCGCCAATCTGCGGCTGCTCTTCGCGCACATGTATTCGCAGCCGGCCAAGAAGCTGATGTTCATGGGCGGCGAGTTCGGGCAATGGCGCGAGTGGAATCACGACGCCAGCCTCGATTGGGACCAACTCGATTCGCCGCCGAACGCGACGCTGCAACGCTGGGTCGAGGATCTGAACAAGACCTATCGCACGATTCCCGCGCTGCACGAGGGAGATATGTCAGCCGAGGGATCGGAATGGATCGACTGCTGCGATACGGAAAACAGCATCGTGGTGCTGATGCGGAAGTCGATGTCGCATCCAGACGAGCCCGTGATCGTCGCGCTGAACTTCACGCCGATCCCGCGCTACAACTACCAGGTTGGTGTTCCCAGCGGCGGCCATTGGGCCGAGATCCTGAACAGTGACGCGCTGTTGTATGGCGGCAGCGGCCAGGGAAATATGGGCGGCGTCGATGCCGCGCCGATTCCGTTGCACGGCCGCAAGTGGTCGGTCAACCTCACGCTGCCGCCGCTCGGCGCGGTGTTTCTGAGTCCATCCGCAGAGGACGCAGATGAAGCAGATAAGGCCTGATGAGACGCCGCTCCTCGGCGCGAACCTGATCGAACCCGGACGCTGTGAGTTTCGGGTTTGGGCGCCGAATGTGGAGCGCGTCGAGTTGCACATCGTCGCGCCGGACGAGCGCTGCATTGCTTTGACGAAGAATGCGCGCGGCTATCACGAAGCCACGATCGAGGCGCGCGAAGGAACCCGCTACTTCTTCAACGTCAACGGCGATAACCGTCCCGATCCGGCTTCGCGTCTGCAACCCGAGGGCGTGCATGGACCGTCGGAAGTGGTGTCGCGCGAATTCGAATGGCACGACGCCGGATGGACCGGCGTCGCGCTCGAGGACTACGTCGTCTACGAGTTGCACGTCGGAACGTTCACGAACGAAGGCACCTTCGACGCGATCATCGAGCACCTCGACGCGCTGAAAGCTCTCGGCGTCACCGCGATCGAGTTGCTCCCGATCGCGCAATTTCCCGGCACGCGCAACTGGGGCTACGACGGCGTCTACATCGGCGCGGCGCAGAATTCGTACGGCGGACCGGCAGGATTGAAGCGCCTCGCCGACGCTTGTCACGCGCGCGGCCTCGCGCTCCTCCTCGACGTCGTCTACAACCACCTCGGCCCCGAGGGAAATTACCTCGGCCAGTACGGGCCGTACTTCACCGATCGTTACAAAACGCCGTGGGGATTAGCGATCAATTTTGACGGCCCGCACAGCGATGACGTGCGCTGGTTTTTCATCCACAACGCACTGCAATGGATCGATGAGTTTCACATCGATGGATTGCGCGTCGACGCCGTCCACGCCATCGTCGATCACACCGCCGAACCCTTTCTGCAGGATCTGACGACCGCCGTTCGCGAGCGCGCCGCAATCCTCGGACGCCGCATCTACACGATCGCGGAATCCGATCTCAACGACCCGCGCGTGATCACTCCAAAAGACGATCTCGGCCTCGGCTTCGATTCGCAATGGTGCGACGATTTTCATCACTCGCTGCACACGCTGCTCACCGGCGAACGCGATGGCTACTACGCCGGCTTCGGCCGCGTCAGCGATCTCGCGCGCACACTGACGACCGGCTATCTCTACACCGGCCAGCACTCACAATACCGAGGCCGCAAGTACGGCGCGCGACCGAAAACGCGCGACGGCAGACAGTTCGTTGTCTTCGCGCAAAATCACGACCAGGTCGGCAACCGCATGCTCGGCGACCGCCTGTCGTCGCTCGGATCGATCAACAAACTGCGCCTCGCCGCAGCCGCAGTCGTCCTATCGCCATTCATCCCGATGCTGTTCATGGGCGAGGAGTACGGCGAGACCGCGCCGTTCCAGTACTTCACCTCGCACGGCGACGAAGCGCTGATCGAAGCGGTGCGAAAAGGACGCGCGGAGGAATTCGACGATTTCGATTGGGAAGGCGAACCGCCCGACCCGCATGATGAGGAAACGTTCCATCGCTCGAAGCTGACGCGTTCGGAACAGTCCGACCTGCGCGAGCTGTACCGCGAGTTGCTCCGCCTCCGCCGCGAAATCCCCGCCCTCCGTTCACTCGATCTCGATGCCGTGGAAACGCACGCCGACGATGAGCGGCGGACGTTGCTGGTGAAGCGCGGCGACACGTTACTCGCGCTGAATTTTAGTGATAAGGCGCAGACGATCGCATTGCCGTTTGAGGGCCAATGGACAGAGTCGATCGAAACGGGCGGGCGGGTGGATGGGGAGGGGCTGGCGCTAGGGCAGGAATCATTCGCGCTCCTCCGAACAGTTCCGTAGCACTATCCAGTTGTCGTCAAACCCGAATCTTGATGCACCATGTCCGTGTGAAGCGACTTCTGATCGACGCAAAGGATCTGATAGAGCTCGTTGAGCGCGGAACACCAATCGCCGCCGCTGATTTTTCGCGCTGGTTGACCGATCACGACGCACGTGTAGTTCTGACATACACCAACGTAACTGAATTTGCCGACTGCTTACGGCATATCGATGACTTGCTATACGTCCGGTCGATCATTCAGGTGCTTGAGTCGGTTCCTCATGTGTATCTCCGCGAAGTGACAATTGAGGTGGACGAGATCGCGCTGGCAATTGCCGCGTTCGATTCCGAAAGCGAGCCAAAACTTCCCGACCCTTATGTTCCTCGTTGGGATCAGACCTTCGCGATCCGGGGAAAGTCACCGCCAGCCGAAATGATCGTGGACTACCGGCTTGACCTGATGGTCTTCGATATCATGAAGCAACCGGACCGGCGTCGCACCGCGATGCCGCGCGCCGCACTTAAAGCAATCGAGAACGATCGTGCTGTACCGGTGGCAGAGCGAATCGGACCTCGGGAATCTTTAACCGGCGCACTTGGACGGATGATCACCTTCTGGAAATTGCCCTCGCCCTCAAAAGACGTTCGAGCATTCGGGAAGTGGGTCTATGGCGTTCCCACGAGATGCCCAGGTTTTCGACTTGCGTGGGAGTTGTTTCGCGCCATGGTTTCAAATGCTGAAGATGTGCTGGCTCTTAGCGATGTTTGGGATAACGCGCACTTCCCGGCGATTCCGTATGTCGACTGCGTGACGCTAGACCGAAGGATGACGGGCTACTGCCGCGAGGTGGGGCGAAGGCTGCGAAAGGCGGATGTTTCGATCGACTACGGAGAGAAAACATTCCGAAATCTCGATGACCTGATGAAGGCGATGTCGTAATGCCTCAGGCTAGTGCCGAGATATTACGGTTGCACGGGTGGGTGTAGCATCGGGCGATGCTGAAAGCTATCGCAATCGTGATACTTGCCTGTGGCCTCGCTTGTACGCAAACCAAACAGGCGGCGACGCCTGATAGACCGACTGGACTGACAGAATCTGAGCGTTGGAATCGACGACTGAAATGCAGCGATCTCGGCTTGGCGCGCGAT
>JBAVBF010000763.1:0-3530 GCA_049586115.1 Thermoanaerobaculia bacterium
GTGTTTACCATGTACCGCAATGGCTAACAAACTCGTTCACTATCTCAGAAATGAACGGCGCCGTGCCGCCCTCACGCAGGCGGATATTGCCGCGCTCCTTGGCGGCCCGTGGGCGGGACGGGTTTCCTGGTATGAGCGCGGCGCAATGCCTCCGACAGACGTAGCGCTTGAATACCAGGCTATTCTAGGGAAACCGGTTTCCGAACTCCTCGGCGGCGCGTACGACCGGGCCGCGTTCGTCGTCCGCCAGCGGGCGCGTGACCTTTTGAATAAGGATGATCTTGCGAACACGGCGCGGCGGCTGCGCCGGCGAAAAACCCTCGAACGCATCGCCGCATGACGCAGATCGCTGATCAACGCTCCATCGTCGGCGTCGATCCCGGCTCGCGCGGGCTTGCGTTTGTATTCTTCGAACGCGGCACGCTTCTCGACTGGGGAACGCGACGGAGAGACGGTGACGAACTCGCCCTTCTCGACCAGCTCCTCGACCGCTGTAACGCGGAGGTGCTTGTCCTCGAAGATCCTGACGCGGCGCGGTCGGAACGGAGGCCGCGCGTCCGGCGTTTGCTGCGGCTCATGGCCCGGCATGCTGCAGAGCGCGGCGTGACCGTTCTCACCGTCAGCCGCTTTGCGGTGCGGTACGCGTGGGCATGCCGCGACACAACGAGAAAACACGCGGTCGCCGCAAGGATCGGCGCGATGTTCCCGGAGATCGAATCCCTCGTTCCGCCAATACGAAAGATCTATCGCAGTGAGCAGACCCGCACCGATATTTTCGATGCGGTCTCCCTTGTCCTCCACGTCTTTCCGATACGGACGCCGATTGCGCCAGAGCGCGAAATCGCGGCCTGAGAAGCAGCGACAAAAAGTACAGCGCCGCTGTACTTATGCCGTCTCGTGGAATTCGAGGTCGCCGAGTAGGCTGACACTCAGTCCATTCCCAACCCCAAAGAAGAGAAGCCATGAGAAATATGTACTCCGCCTCATAACAAGTCATGCGCGGTAGCGTGGCATTACGGTCGGCCAAGTTTGCGCGCGTAGAGGTACGAGCCGCCTAGGCTTCGCGGGCCTCACGACCAAAGAAGCCATCGCCCCCGCAATCGCGGAGCGCTATCCCTTCCTCGCGCCCTTCGTGCGCAGCCACGGGAGTATCCCGCGAGCGAGGACGCGCTGGTGAACCTCTTCGACGCCGCCTCGCTGGCCCTCTTCCCTCTTGAGCCATCGGCCGTGACCTCGCCCGTTGACCTTCTCGCGCCCTGAAAGCGACGTGAGTGGTCAGCGAGGGAGGTCCCCGCTGAGGCAAACGAACCTTCACAACCAAACAAGAAAAGGAGAGAAGCAGATGGACGACCTATGCACGTTCAAATGGAGATCGGACCTCGGAAGCGAAACACACGGGAATGGCGAGGACGCGGTGACTGGTGCGGACATTACGCGCTGCCACGTCGCTTTGCCGTGGAGTCCGAGGGCATTGTCATGAGCGACGGAGAGCCGTGCCCTCTTGTCGACGCGAATGCGTTGTATGCGCAGTTGAATCAGTTCACCGGTTCCACCGAGTTCTATCGCCACTGGCTAAAGGGTTTCCGGTACACCGAAGGCGTGCGCTTTCTTGCGGAACGCACCCGCTGCTACTGGCTCATTGATCTCATCGCCATTCTGCAGGTGCGGGCGCTGAAAGATGCCTGGCTCCGGGAGTTCCAGCTCTGGGAGCTTGTCGTGAAGGACCGCAGCGGCATGCTCACCTGCTCGCGCGACAGCGAGGACGTGGCGTTCAGCGAGGCCGTCGAGACGACGGACTTCCCGATCGGCTACGTGCATCTCTACGTTGAGGGCGGCGTGCTCATGCTGCCGTCGGAGCACTGACACGTCGGGCGGCGCCACATTGAATCCGCGTACGCACTTCAAGGCGGCGTCAGTTCTTGTCCAAGCCCGCGAGTTCGCCCGGCTTGGCCGCTGACGAACTCGCGCTTCGGCGCGAGCGGTCAGCGGCGAAGACCCGCTGAGCACCTTCAAAAACAGAAAGGAGAGATGCTGATGCCTGACCTGATTGCGTTCAAGAGCGTAAAGGACCAGGGCGAAGAGACGCGCACTGCGCTTGTCGAAACGGTGAACTGTATCGAGTGCGGCAAAGTGGAGACGGACGAGCAAGCGTACGACGAGGGTTGGCAGATCGATCCCGTTGTCTGTCCCGATTGCCTCCACTGGACACTCACGCCCGAAGGCGAGTGTTGCTGCGGAGGCGCGTCATGACGGCAATCCGAGCTGCACCGCGGAGACGAAGTAAGCGACGGCGTATCCGCGCGGAGTTCATGCGCATCCCGTGGAACGCGAAGCGGATCGCCTGCGATACCTGCGGCGAAACCGAACCCGTCCCACCCGAGCTGCTTCTCCGTTTCCGCCTCAAAACCTGCCTGAGCTGCCTCACGGCGCTCGCTCACTAACCCACCGACAAAGGAGTGAACACATGTTCCCTGATTTGAAGGGCGTGGCGAAACTCTGTCCGACGCGGGGAGCCGCGACGAATGGAACACAGCCCACAACCGCCCTGATTGCTTTTCCCGCCGGAGGTCCCTGATGCTCTTCCGAGACAGCTCCGGCAGCTTTTCCTACACCACAGGCGTGAACGGCGTCTGCCAGATCCACGGCCTCTACTGGTTCCGTGACTTCATCGCCGCCCAGCAGAAACGTGTGAAGAGGGACCCGCGCTTCAGGAAGGTCCAGCGATGGGTCCACAAGGTCCAGTTCCGTCGCGCCACCATTTACTGCTACGCGGGCGATTCCGACGAGAACCCGCTCATCTTCCCGCAGCACCTCTACTGCGATGTCACGGAGCCAGAGATCACCTTCTACCTCGAAGGCGATGTGCTCAGGACGAAGGAGGAGCGCGATGCGGTGTGAGAAGTGCGGCGTCGCCTGGATCCCGATCATCCACATCACGCGCGTCCCCTTCGCGGCTCTGCATCGCGTGTGCGGAAGAAATCGCAAAGAGAAAGGAGGGAACGCGATGCTCAGGTATGAGCGCTACAAGCGCCGCTTCTGGGCCGTTTACGAGGACGACACTCTCCTCTGCGTAACGGTCTACCTCAAAGGCGCGCTCTCCGTCATCGAGCGCATTGCCGGCGTCCGGCCGGACCGTCCCACCCCAAAGAAACGCGCCCCGCTGCCCCCGATCTACCGCCCCGAACCCTCGAAACAACCGCAGTGGATCATCCACGACCGCGAGCTCTTCGACGAGTCGAACTAAGAAAGGAGTAACGCTTGAACAATCTGAACCGCGTCATCTTGACCGGCTACCTCGGCAAAGATCCCGAGATCCAGCCGGCCGGAGCAACTACCGTTACTAAATTCTCCGTAGCCGTCACCGACCGTTGGAAGGACGGTTCGGGTGAGAAGCAGGAGCGAACGAACTGGATCAACATCGTCGTCTGGAACGGCAATGGTGAGAACGTCGCGCAGTACCTGAAGAAAGGCTCGCATGTCCTGATCGAGGGCTTGCTTCGCGTCTCGGAGTGGGACGACAAGGAGTCGGG
>JBAVBF010000764.1:0-4986 GCA_049586115.1 Thermoanaerobaculia bacterium
GTCATCGAGACGAGGACGGCCAGTTGGGAGATGACGCCGACGGTCATCGCATCGACCCAGCGCAGGCTGAACGTCATCAGCAGTTGCGCGCCCATCGCCAGGATCGCGGTCGCGGCGATCCAGAGCCATTCGGTGCGGTTCGGCGTCACCCATTGCGCGACGCCGAGCGGCATGCTGACGAGTATGCCGATGAGGCAGAAGCTGGCGTAGACGGACCAGGAGTTTTCGCTGCGGCGCGCGGCACGGATTGCGGTGACGGCGACGCCCGACGCGACCGCGGATAACGCGCCGATCAGTTCCCATCGCCCGAAGCCGAGGACGTCGCCGGGCGCGGCGTGCGCGTGGACGACGAGGAAGACGCCCGCCAGCGCGATCGGAAGGGGGATCAGCACGCGCGCACTGAATTTCTCGCCGATGAAGAGCATCGAAAAGAGTCCGCTCCAGATCGGTGCGGTGTAGTTGAGCAGCGTGGCTACGCCGACGTTGATGTGCTGGATGGCGATGAAATAGAACATCACCGCGAGGCCGCCGAAGAAGCCGCGCAGAAGGATGAGGCCGAGGCGGTTGTAATGAAGAGCGGCCCGGCGATAACGCGAAACGACAAGGCAGGGCAGCAACCCGGCGCCCATTCGCAACACCGCCACTTCCGGGCCGCTCAGCCGCGCGGTGGCGACCTTCGCGGTGAACGCCATCCCGCCGAACATCATCGCGGAGGCAATCATCAACAGCAGCGCGCGATGCGTATCGTTTTTGCTACTGTCACGCGGCGTGAAGGTTAGCAGGCTGATGATCAATTACCGCGAAGGAGAAGTGTCGGACGTGTCAGCGATCGTCGGCTTTCAGATCGCCATGGCGCGGGAAACCGAGGAGTTGGAACTCGACCGCGAAGTCTGTACGCGCGGCGTGCAGGCGGTGTTCGACGATGCATCCCGAGGACGCTACTTTCTCGCGGAAAGCGACGGCGTCGTCATCGCATCGCTGATGATCACGTACGAGTGGAGCGACTGGCGAAACGGAAACGTGTGGTGGATTCAGAGCGTGTACGTCGTCCCTCCGTTTCGTGGTCAGCGCGTGTACGCCGGTTTGTACGAGCACGTGAAAGCGCTCGTAAACGCGGATGATTCGCTGCGCGGGATCCGGCTGTACGTCGATCGCCGGAACGTCCGCGCGCAAGAGGTCTACACGCGGCTGGGGATGAATGGCGAGCACTATCAGGTGTTCGAGTGGATGAAGACGTTCTAGGTAGAGAGGGGAAGGTTCGCGCGGAGCAGAGGGAGAGCCGGAGAAACCCGCGATCTCCGTCTCTCAGCGTCCTCCGCGTGAACCGTCCCCCTCAGCGCTTCCACCGACACTGAGCGAGTGAGACCTTCCCATCCAGCGAGAACTCCACGCCTTCTTCTTCCAGCAACATCCGCTGCAGTTCGTGTGAATCGCCTCCGCTGCGCGGCGAAATCTCCCCTTTCGCGTTGATCACGCGATGCCACGGAATGTCGCTGCGATCCGGCAGCGAGTGAAGCGCGTAACCGACTTGTCGCGCGTGTCCGTCGAGTCCCGCCAGCGTAGCGATCTGGCCGTACGTCGCCACGCGTCCGCGCGGAATGCGTTTCACCATCGCGTAGATTCGTTTGTAACTATCGGTATTCGAAAGGGGCACCGCGAGAGTCTAAGGTCGTTCGCCCGGCCCGGTGCTAAGATGCCCAACTCTTTGGTCACATAGAAGGAGTCGCCATGCCTCGCCCGACTGCTACAGCACAGATTGCGTTCGGCCTCGTCTCGATCCCGGTGAAACTCTTCTCGGCCACCGAGGCCAGCGAGAAGATCAGCTTCAACATGCTGCATAAGGATTGCGGCAACCGCATCCAGCAGCAGCTCTTCTGCCCCAAGGACGAACGCACCATTTCGCGCGATGAAGTCGTGAAGGGCTACGAGTTTCAGCGCGGACAGTACGTCCTCTTCAACGAAGAAGAGCTGAAGATGATCGAAGAGAAGTCGACGCAGTCGATCGAGATCAGCGAGTTCCTGCCGAAAGAAGCGATCGATCCGATCTACTTCGCGAAAGCAAATTACATCGCGCCCGACAAAGGCGGCGAACGTGCCTACTCCCTGCTGACCAAGGCGCTCGAACAGACCGGACGCTGGGCTCTGGCGAAGTACGCGGCGCGCGGCAAGCAGTACCTGGTCATCCTCCGCCCGCTCGGCAACGGGATGGTCATGCAGCAGCTCTTCTACCCGAACGAGATCCGTTCGATGGACGAACTCGACCTCGGCGATGCCATCGTGAAAGACAACGAGCTGAAGATGGCCGTGCAACTCGCGGAGATGGGCGCCGCCGACGAGTTCCACCCCGAGAACTATCGTGACGAAGTTGCGGAGCGGACGCGCACGCTGATCCAGCGGAAGATCGAAGGCGAGGAGATCACGTCGAATCTCGTCGAGGAGCCGAAGGCGCAGGTCATCGACCTGATGGAAGCGCTGAAGAGGAGTCTGGCCAAGCCGAGCAGCAAGCAAGCTCCGTCGTCATCAAAGACCAGCGGTCCGCGCCGCATCCCCGAAAAGGCGGAAGCGAAGAAAGCCGCTCCTCGGGCGTCGGCGCAAAAGGTGGCCAAGTCAGGCTCGCGTTCGCGCTGAGCCGGCACGGCCGGCGGCGTTGGTTGCCCAAGGCTTTGCCACCGAAGTCGTGACAAGGTTCTGCCGCTAAAATGCCCGAATGTCTTACTCCGTGCGGGAAGTCTCGGCCATGCTCGGGCTCTCCGCGGGACAGATTCGTTCCTGGGCGGCACGAGGATTTCTTACGCCCGAGCGCGACAGCAACGGCGATCTCCGCTTCGGTTTTCAGGATCTGGTCATCCTTCGCACCGCCGGCGAGCTGACCGCCGCACACATTCCAACGCGGAAAATTCGCCGCGTGCTGGAAAGCGTTCGTGAGCAGTTGCCGGAAGGTCGCTCGATTGCCGGCGTTCGCATCGCCGCGGATGGCGAACGCGTCGTCGTGCGCGACGGCACCGCGGTCTGGAATCCGGAGTCAGGCCAGTCGCTGTTCGATTTTTCGGTCGATGAGATCGCCGAGAAAATGAAGCCGGTTGCGCTGGCGGCAGTGCGCGAAGCGAAGGCGAAGCAGGAGGATGATCTCGACGCCGACGCCTGGTACGAGCTGGCGGCCGATCTCGAGCTCAGCGATCCCGCCGAGGCGCGCGCGGCGTACGAGAAAGCGATCTCGCTCGATCCGTCGCATGTCGACGCGCACGTAAACCTGGGACGTCTGTTCCATGACGAGGGCGCGCTGGAAGCCGCGGCGAAGCACTACCGCGCCGCGCTGAAAATCGATCCCGATCATCCCGTCGCCGCCTTCAACCTCGGCGTCGCCCTCGATGACCTCGGGCGGCTCGTGGACGCCGCCCAAGCGTATCGCCGCGCCATCGAACTCGATCCCGACAACGCCGATGCGCACTACAACCTCGCCGGCATCCTCGAACGCAGCGGCGACAAGGCGGGCGCCGTGCGGCACCTGACGCGGTATCGCGCGTTGACGCGGTAAGGACTAGAAAAAGAAAGGGCGACTCCTGCGAGCCGCCCCGAATTCTATTGGAGAGAGAAATGGTGGCCGAGGCTAGGCCGACCAACGCTGCCGGCCGTGTCGGCTAGAACGTCGAGTCGAGGAACGGACGTAGCTTCTTCGAGCGTGACGGGTGGCGCAGCTTGCGGAGCGCTTTCGACTCGATCTGGCGGATCCGTTCGCGCGTCACGTTGAACGAGCGGCCGACTTCCTCGAGCGTGTGCTCGGAGCCGTCGCCGACGCCGAAGCGCATCTTGAGGACCTGCTCCTCGCGTGGGGTGAGCGTGCGCAGGACTTTGTTCGTCTGCTCTTTCAGGTTCGCCACGATCACGTGATCGATCGGAGAGATCACGCCGCGATCTTCGATGAAGTCGCCGAGATGCGAGTCTTCCTCTTCACCGATCGGCGTCTCGAGGGAGATCGGCTCCTGCGCGATCTTCATGATCTTGCGGACCTTCGCCACCGGCATATCCATGCGATCGGCGATCTCCTCGGCCTGCGGTTCCCGGCCGAGCTCCTGTACGAGCGCGCGCGACGTTCGCGTGAGCTTGTTGATGGTCTCGATCATGTGCACCGGGATGCGGATGGTGCGGGCCTGATCGGCGATGGCGCGGGTAATGGCCTGGCGGATCCACCACGTCGCGTACGTCGAGAACTTGTAGCCGCGGCGGTATTCGAATTTCTCGACCGCCTTCATCAGGCCGATGTTGCCTTCCTGGATGAGGTCGAGGAACTGCAGGCCGCGATTTGTGTACTTCTTGGCGATCGAGACGACCAGTCGCAGGTTGGCGACGATCAGCTCCTGCTTGGCCTGATCGGCTTCCTCTTCGCCGGCGCGAATCTCGCGGATCGTGCGCCGCAGCTCGTCGTGCTGCGTGCCGTAGAACGTCTCCAGCTCCTGGAGCTTGTCGACGTACTTCTGCAGGCGGCGGCGATAGAAATCGCGGCGAGTCTTGTCCTTCTCGCGCTTGAGAGCCGCGTCGTCTTTGCGGACCATCGACGCGGTCTGGGCAAGCTCGTTGTCGATGTCCTTGAGCTTGTTGATCATCCGATTGCGCGTCTGCGGCGTGAAGTCGACCTGGCGCAATTCGGTGGCGAGCTCGATGGTCAGTTTCTCGACGGCGCGCTCGGTCTGCTTGAGCGTGCGCTCCGAAAGCTTCTTCGGATCGAGCAGCTTCGTTTTCGCGTCTTTGATTTTCTTGTCGTGCTTCGCGACCTTCTCGAAGATCACCATGATGTCGGCGATCTTGTTGACGGCGGCAAGCGGGAGCTTCGGCTCACCGTTATCGTCGGTGGCCACATGGATCGTTTCGTCTTCCGGCATCGCCAGATCGATCATCTCTTTGATGACGCGCGGATCCTTCTTGGCGCTCTCGTAGATCTTCAGGATCTCTTCGAGAATGATCCGGTTCTGAGAGAGCGCTTTGTAGACG
>JBAVBF010000765.1:0-2099 GCA_049586115.1 Thermoanaerobaculia bacterium
GAAGAGAACGTCGTTCTTGACGGTCACCTTCAGTTCGTTGTCGGCAGTGCGGGTCACGTCGACGCCCTGAATCTGACGAAGCTGGCGTTCCTGCTTGTCCATCATCGCGCCAACGATCGCGCCGGCCGCGGTGCCGGCCAGACCGCCGACGATTGCGCCACGCTTTCCGCTGTGGCCGTTACGGTTGTTGCTGATGACGCCGCCGGCGAGCGCGCCCGCGATGCCGCCGATGATGGCGCCCTTCTTCGCTTTCGCGTGGTCGTCGGTCTGGGCAAAGACCGTCGTCGTGGCGAACAGCAAAACGGTGAGTGTGGATGCAAGTAACTTTTTCATGTTTCCTCCCTGGTGTTGCCTTCCTATTCGCAACGCGGGTGCCACGACAGCAAATAGCGGTCTACGGCGGTGTACGATTCGATCGATGACAAGCGAAGGGTCGATGCTGGACGTCTTGCGCAAGTTACTGAACGACAGTGACTTGCCGTTCAACGACTTCGTCGAGCTGGTCCTTTACCATCCCCGGTTTGGCTACTACGCCAAGGCCAAATCACCGGTCGGGAGGGACGCGGATTACGTTACTTCTCCTCTCATCAGCCCTGTCTTTTCGTACTCATTAGGCAATCTCTGCCGTGAATTCATGAGCCGGAGCGGGGACGGTGTGTTGCAGGTGGTGGACATCGGATGCGGCGATGGCGCCCTCATCCGCGGTTTGGCGACCGATGACGATGCCCAATTCTTCGGCGTCGATCGCAACCTCGGCCGCGCCGTTCCGGACCCGAACGTCACATACGTCACGTCGCTCGACGAAATCCCGCCCGCCGACGCCCGTCTCATCATTAGTAATGAGCTGTTCGATGCGCTGCCCTTTGCGAGGCTCGTTCAGCGCGGCGAGCAGCTGCACGAATTGTGGGTTACCGAGCGCGATGGTGCGCTCGATTGGAGCGAGCACGAAGCGGACGGGCGATACAGCGACTACTTCGCCGAGCGCGGCATCAAACTCGATGATGGGCAGTTCGCAGATGTCTCGCTGGAATGGTCCGCGCTCTACGCCGACATCTGCCGCTTCGTGACCCGCGGCCTGATCATCACCTTTGACTATGGTCTGCCGCAATCGAAACTCTTTCGTGGACGGATGCGCCGCTTCGGGACGGCGGCCGCATATTCGAAGCAGCGCGTCAGCCGCGATCTGCTCATCAATCCCGGCGAGCAGGATCTGACGGCGCACATCAACTTCGACGATCTGCGAAGAACAGGGGAGGGTCACAGAAGAACAGGGGAGGGTCAGGCCTTCGCTTCGCTTTTCTTCGACATCCAGGCGAAGTTTCTTCTCACCCTTGGCGCCACCGAGCACGAGCTGTTCAAACCGATCCTCGACGTCAGCATCGAAAACGCAAACGAAGGCCTGACCCTCCTCGAAGCGCGCGATGACGCCAAGCGGCTGATCCTCCCGGACGGCATCGGCGCCGACATTCGTGTGCTCGTTCAGGGGCGCGGGATGGGTCCGGAGCCGTGGCGATTTCAGACGGAATTGTTCTGAGGCGCGTCAGGCTCAACGAATGGTTGACTCCTGCCAGTCGGCGTTTACAATACCGGCGGTCTCGCGACCGGTCTAAAAAATGGCGAACTATTCAGTGCTGCTCGTGGCTGCGCTTATCGTTATCTCGCTGCCGGTATTGACTTTGTTCATCATCACGCCGCTCGTGCGCGCCTCCAAAGGCGGCAAGGTCAAGCTGGAGCCCTACGAGTGCGGCGTCCCGGCCAGCTCGCTGGCCTTCGACCATCGTTTTTCCGTCCGCTACTTCCTCATCGCCGTCCTCTTCATCATCTTCGACGTCGAGACCGTTTTCCTCTTCCCCTGGGCGATCCGTTTCAAACAGCTCGGCTGGTTCGGCGCGATCGAGATGGCGGTTTTCCTGGCGATCCTGCTGGTCGGGTACCTATACGCGTGGAAGAGGAAGGTCCTTTCATGGGTCTGATCGAAAACCGCTTCGATCCAAACGTCCTCACCACTTCCGTCGACAAGTTTTTCAACTGGGCTCGCAAGTCGTCCCTCTGGCCGATGCAGTTCGGGCTGGCCTGCTGCGCCATCGAGATGATGGCCG
>JBAVBF010000766.1:0-9084 GCA_049586115.1 Thermoanaerobaculia bacterium
GCGCAGCGCGATGCGATTGGCGAGCCGGACGAACTCGCGATGCGCGCGCCGGTCCGCCCAACCGCCGCGGCCGAGGCGGAGCAGGGGATGGGCCGTGGTGCGGACGTCGCGGTCGCTGAGGAAGCCGAGCGACGACTCGTGACGCAGCTCGGCGCGAACGTCCGGCCATTGCCGGAAGACGGCCACGACGACGATCAGCGGCATTGCCGCGGCGACGGTGAGGAGAACGTAGCGCTCGCGGATTCCGTACCGCGCCGCGAGCGCCGGCAGCCACGCCACGAGGATCGCGATCGCCGCGGTGGCGACGTCGAAGGCGATCTGTCTCCGCTTGTCGGCCACGTGGAAGACAGCGAAGGTGATGCCGTATCCCGCCACGCCGCCGGCCAGCATCATCGCGGCGATGATCGAGGCCGCGTGAATCGACGTCATCACGAACGGCACGGCCGCAGTCGCACCCATCACGCTTCCGACGATCATCCCATCCACGGCCTCGGTCTCATGACCGGTGTGCCGCACGTAGAGCGCGGCCAGCGTCAGAGCGATGCCGCCGACGACGGGATAGAGCGCACGGACGAGGAAGAGAAGAACGGCGACCGTAAGTCCGACGGCGAACGCAGTGCGCCAGGCCGTGCCGAGGTCGTTGTCGAGCGTTTTGAAAAAATGCGCGGCGGCCATGGCGGCCAGGAAGACGGCGTAAACGACGATGCAGAGTACGGGATCGGACATGCGTCAGGGGAACGAATAGCCGGCCTCGTCGTAGCGAACCGGATTGCGCAGAAAGTAGCGGCGAGAGGTGGCGATGTCCATTCGGATCTGATTCGTAAGCTCCACGGCCGACTGAAACTGCTGCTCGCGCCGCAGCAGCCGGTGGAAGTAGAGGCGCACCGTGTCGCCGTAGACGTCGGAGTCGAAGTCGAGGATGTGGCTTTCGATGGTGATGGCGTAGTTCTCGTAGAGGGTGGGCCGCACGCCGATATTGGTGACGCTCTCGAACGAGCGGCTGAAACTCTCGAAGCGCGAGGTGGTGATATAGACGCCGCCGCCTGGATGAAGCTCGTTGGCGGGATCGACGTTGACGGTCGGAAAGCCGATCTTGCGCCCAAGGCGGCGGCCGGTGGCGACGCGGCCATCGATGAAGTAGGTGCGCGCGAGCGCTTTGGCGACGGTGCGCATCGTTCCTTTCTGAATCGCGTTGCGGACGAGCGAGCTCGAAACGCGAATGCCGCGGATCTTCACCTCGTCCACGCCCTGCACCGCGAAGCCGTACTGCTTGCCGGCCGCTTCGAGCCGGGCCAGATTTCCTTCGCGGCCGGTGCCGAAACAGAAGTCGCGGCCGATGCGGACGTCGCTGACCTGCAGCGCCGCCACCAGGAACTCGGCGATGAATCGATCGGCCGTCCAGCGCGAAAAGTCGTGCGTGAAGGGGACGACGATGAGCGCGTCGACGCCCATGTCGCGCAGCAACTCGTGCTTCTGCGGCAGCGTCAGGATCTGCGGCGGCACGCGGTCGGGCGCGACGATGGAGAGCGGATGCGGGTTGAAGGTGATGACCGCGGACGGCCGTCCCGTTTCGCGGGCGCGCTCGACGACGCCGCGGATGATGGCCTGATGGCCGATGTGCATGCCGTCGAAGTTGCCGATCGTGGCCACGCATCCGCGAGGCAGGTCGGTCTGTCGAAGCGGGTCATTGATGAGAATCATGGAGGATCGTGAGCGCGAGCTATGGGCGCGCGGATCATCGCATAACGTCATAAACTCGTGCGCCTTGAAAGCACTCCTGCTCGTCATCGCCCTCGCCGCAACCTCGGCTTTCGCTGCCGATCATCCGTCGCGTGCGCCGGTCAAGGGCTGCAAGTGGGAGATGGTGTCGGACGCCGCGCTCGGTCTCGATGCCTGGGTGCAGCGCTGCGACTTCGGATTCCGCAAGATCGATCTCTTCACGAAAGGTTCGTCGCTTTATATCCACTATTCGGATGGCGGCGCGCCCGATGCGTTGATCGACGTCCTGCCACTGCGGCCCGGCGAAACGGCGGAGGCGGGGATCAAACGGATCTTCGCATCGCATACGTCGGCGAAGCTGGCCAGGCGCTGCGTGCTCGCGCCGTACTCGGGCGACAAGCGCGCGGGCGCAGAGCGATTCACGTTTGTTCCAAATGCGGCGTACAAGAAGGAACTGGACGCGAAGGCGGATCCGAACGAAGTCGGCGATCCTCCGTGCGGCGACTGGGGCGATGCGCCCGACGGGATTCAATATTTCGAAGTGCAGCCCGCCGCGCGCAAGGTGCTCTTTGTTCGCGTCGGCCAGGACGAGCCGCTATTCGACGAGAAGACGCTCCGGCTCACGAAGTGACAGTCGCAGGAGAATTGCGAAACCGCCTGTGAGCCATACGAGGATCGGTACGATCGACGCGACCGTTCCTTTGCCGAAAAAGAATTCGCCGAGGTTGCCGGATTCGCGGGCCAGGGCGATGTGATTGACCGATTGCGACTCGAAATAGCCGATGTCGCGGCGCGTCCGCTCTCCGATGTGTCCAGTGAAGAATGCCGGCACGAGATACCTGCTCACCGGATGGGGAAGTTGCAATGACGGCATCGGGTCAGTCGCCGTAGCGATGAAATTCAGGCCAAACGATCCAATCGCCGCTGCAATGGCAACGACAGTCCCCAATCGTCGAAGCCTGGCCGCCATCATCGCAATGCCGAGCAGCGGAACAATAGGGACGAGATAGCGCGGACCGAAGGCGAAGCCGCCGTGCCAGCCGTTGAAGCTCGCAATCACCAGGATGAACGTAGTCAAAATGGCGATCATCGACCAGTACCGCGCATTTCGTTTCATAGACGCGAATCCCACAAATGCAAGCAGCAGAATCGGCGAGACGAAGAACAGTCCGCGGTATGGCGACAGCGTGATGCCATACAACGCGTCGGTCGAGGGAATCGTGATGACGCCGAAGAGGTAGCCGCGATGTGTAAACGGCGTGCTCGCCTCCACTGCAGTCCGGAAGGGCGATCCGAAGCAGAGCCATTGATAGATGGCCATGAGAAAACCAAAAGGCAATAGTCCGATGAAGAAACGAATCGCGGTCCGCCGCTGATACGAAAATGCGAGCAGAACGAGAATCGCTGCTGCAATTGCGCAGACGTAGAAGCACGACACGGCAATCCCCGCCGCAATGCCGGCCGCGATTGGACGCGTTTCCAATAGCGTAAACGCCAGCAGCAAAAACAATGCGGCAGGTGCGTGCGCGAAAAGCATCGTCGAGTACGGAAAGACAATCGTGCCGAATAGGACGACTGCTGCGACGCATAGCGCCGCGGTGCGGGTTGCCGTCATTTTTCGCCACCCGTACAGATAAAGGATCGGCCCGATCAGCGCGCCGCATAAGCCAACGCTCAATGCTGTCGAAATCCAGCGATTGATGCGCATCATCGAATCGACCGACACGTGCAGGCCGCGCTCAATCGTGTAGATCACCGCGTAAGGCGCCGCCGCCAGGATCGACGCGCCGGGCGGCTTGTTGATGAATATGTGTCCGCCTGTTCCCTTCGAGACATCGCCGGTGTTGACGTCGTAACCATCGATGTACAGCGTCTGGCGCTCCACAATGGCCCGCGTCAGATCGAAATGCGCGTCCTGGTTCCAGCCGGCGCCACCGGTAAAATATCCGAACGTTACCGCCGCAAGAAGAAAGAGTCCCGCCGCGATCTTCTGATCTGTGCTCACGACGAATACAGCGACGGCACCGACTGCGTGATCGCTTCCCAATCCGGCGGATTCGCGCCCAGCATCCCCGCGAACTGATCGACCATCACCGGATCCCATTTGCCGCCCGCGGCTTCGCGCCGCAGCGTTTCCAGCGCCGCCGTGTGCGAAAGCGGCGCCGGACGATACGAACGGTGCGACGTCAGCGCGTCGTAGGCATCGACGATCGACAGCAGCCGGACCTCGTACGGAATCGCGTCGCCGACGAGGCCGTCGGGATAGCCGCGGCCGTCATACCGCTCGTGATGGTGCCGGATCAGCTGCAGGACCGCGCTCATCGTCAGCAGCGGCCGAACCATCTCCTCGCCGATGACCGGATGATCGATGACGCGCAGGAACTCTTCACGCGTGAGCGGACCCTGTTTGTTGAGCAGCGACTCCGGAACGGCGATCTTGCCGATGTCGTGGAGCAGTCCTGCCACGCGAACGCGCTCGCCGGCCCCGTCGCCCAGGCCGAGGTGAAGGGCGAAGGCGCGGGAGAGATCGCCGACACGTTGCGAGTGGCCGCGCGTGTACTGATCCTTTGCCTCCAGCGCCAGCGCCAGCGCGCAGATCACGCTGTAGGTCTGTTCGAGATCGGCGTGGAAGTCCTTGATGCGCAGCAGCGAGCGGATGCGCGTGATCAGCTCGACGCGGTTCAGCGGGTAGGCGATGAAATCGTCCGCGCCCGCCACGATCGTTTCCTGCCGCATGCTGCCGCCACCATGCGCGGTAAGCACGATGATGGGCAGGAAGAGATGCCGCGGATCGGCGCGAAGAAGGCGCAGCGTTTCCGCGCCGTCCTGCACCGGCATGAGCAGATCGAGCAGGACGATATCGATGGCGTCGCGGTCGATGATTTCGACCGCCTCGGCGCCATTCTCCGCGAAGGAAACGTGGAAACCGGCTCCCTCCACGCTCGCGGCGACCAACTCGCGATTGATCGGATTGTCGTCAACGCAAAGCACGCGCGCGGGAGGCGCGGCTCGCGGCCGCATGTGACGCGGCGCCGGCGGCGCTGCGTATGCCTCATCAAGCGCCGCGGCAAAGAACGACGTCAGCTCGGAATCAAACGCGCCGTCGCGCGCCTCGACACGCAGCCGCGCCAGAGCGTCGGCCTCGGACAAATCATCATCGTGCCGGATCTCGTCGAACCGATTGGCGATTCCGACGATCTGCGCCTCGAGCGGAATGGCGTCGCCGGCGAGATGGTCGGGATACCCGCGGCCATCCTTCCGCTCGTGGTGCGAGCGGACGATCGGCACGAACGGGCGGAACGTTTTCATCGGCTCCAGAATCGACGCGCCGATGCGCGCGTGCTCCGCGACCAGCGCCGCCTCCTCGATCGTCAGCGTGCGATTCGCGAGCAGCAGGTCCGGAACGCCGATCATGCCGACGTCGTGCAGCAGCGCGCCCTTCGTCACGATCTCGCACTCCTCACGCGACATCCCCAGCGTTTCGCACAGCCGACACGCGTAGTCCGCCACGCGCTGCACGTGCCCGCGGCTGCGCGGATCCTTGTTCCCGAGCGCGTTGGTGAGCGTCAGGATGATGTTTTCACTCGAGTCGAGCTCCTTGCGCAGATTGCGGATGCGCGCCAGCGAGCGGATGCGCGTGCGCAGCTCCTCCCTGTTGATCGGCTTGTTGAGAAAATCGTCCGCGCCGCATTCGAGCGCTTTGATCTTGTCCTCGGTTCCCGTCAGCGCGGTCAGCATCAGGATCGGAATCGTCCGTCCGGCCGCCGTCTCCTTGATGAAGCCGCACGCCTCGTAGCCGTCCATCACCGGCATCATCACGTCGAGCACGATGACCGCAGGATCGGTGCGCGGGAAAAGCTCGAGCGCCTCGCGGCCGTCGCGCGCAAGCACGACGTCGTAGCCCCAGGTCGAGAGGTACTCCTCGAGCAACTGCAGGTTTTGTTCGTTGTCGTCGACAGCGAGAACGGTGTCTCGGTCGGAAGGGAGGGCCGCGTCCGGGATGACCATCGCGAGGCCGCGATTATAGGCGCAGCTTCTGTTGCTCACCCGGATACACGAGGTGATCGCCTTCGATTTGCGCGAGCGGGTTCATCGCGTGCACCTTCACCGCACCTGCTCCGATGATGTGCAGGACTTCGATTCCGCGCCGCGTCAGCTCGTCCGCCACGAGGTTGCGATGACAGCGCCACGGCACGGCCTCGGCGCACATGATCGACACGCGTTGTTTTTCCGCAAGCGCCAGCAGCTTGTCGATCGCTGAGCGAAATTCGTCCGTGGCCATGTAGTCGGCGTACGCGCGGAACTGCTCGTTGCGCCACGCCGTATTGCGCGAATCCGGCAGCGGCTTGCGGCGTCCGCCAAGCTCCGGCATGTGGATGTACGCCACGCCTTGCTCCGGCAGCCACTGCGCCATCGCCTCGCTGGCGAAGTGCGGATAGCGTTTCGATCCGGGATAGCGGCGGATATCGGCGAGCAGTTGGATCTCATGCTCGCGCAACAACGCGCTGAGCTCGTCAGCGCCGCGGGTGGAGTGTCCGATGGTGTAGACGTTCATGCAGAAACGTTGAATGATGACATCCGTTTCTCATCCTCGATTCCAGGAGCCCGCATGACCCTTCTCGCCCGCCGCGCCATCGTCGGCGTCACCGATCCAAGACCGCTGTTGCACGTCACCGACACCTACCGCCGCGGGCGGCGCGGCGACATCGTTACGCTCATTCAGGAATGGCTTTGCCTCAACCTCTGCGACGTCATGATCGACGGCCAGTTCGGCTACGCGACCGAGCAGGCCGTGCGGGATTTTCAAGGCGGCACCGGTGTGCTGCCGGTGACCGGCGAGGTCGATCCGCAGACATACGCGATGCTCATCCGTCCGATGACCGAAGCGTTGCGTCCGATCCATCCGCCGGACGACGCCACGATGGGACAGATCGTGGCCGCGTACGCGCTGCAGCATCTGCGGCAGCGGGCCCGCGAAGCGGGAGGACAGAATCGCGGGCCGTGGGTGCGGCTGTATCTGCACGGCAATCAGCGTCCGCGCGATCCGAAATTGCCGGCTGGTGCGGACGCGTGGTGCGCCGGATTTGTCAGCACGGTCATCGCGCAGGCCGCGCCGACCCTCGGCCGCGAACTTCCGATCGACTACCACACCAACTGCAACCGCCTCGCGGAGGACGCGAAGGCGCGCAAACGATTCATCAGCGGCGAGAGCGCCGTTCGCAATCCGAAACGGATTCCGACCGGCAGCCTGATGCTCATCCGCAAGTCGCGCGCGAAGGATCGCTGGCACCACACCGGCGTCGTGATGCAGGCGCTGGACAAAGTGGTGCGCACGATCGAGGGCAATTCCGCGTACAGCACCGACGACGATCCCTCGGGACACGAGGTCTGCCGCCAGATGCGCTCGTATGGCAACCTCGACTTCGTCGTGCTGGATTAGTTCCGAGGGCGCGGCGGGTTGTAACCGGCACTCTCATGGCGTACTACGCTGACCACGCGCAGCAACTCAAACGCGACCTTGCTGCCGAGGTGCCGACGGATGAGCTTCGCCGGTTGCATGCGAAGCGGCCGCTGCTGCACGCCACGATCGCATTCCTCAACGTTGCGGTACTGATTGCTGCCGGCGTGGCGATCGTTCATTTCGATCGCTGGTACTTCTGGCTGCCGTGCGCGTTCGTGGCGGGGTTCGCCGTCTTTGATTTCACCGTGCTGCTGCACGAAGTCGTACATCGCGCCGTGCTCTCGGAATCGAGCGATCACGCGTATCGCATCCTCGGATTTCTGTACGCCGTTCCGAGCGGAATCTCCGCATCGCAGTTCACGCGCTGGCATCTCGATCATCACGCCTCCCTCGGCTCGAACGTCGACGATCCGAAGCGTCATTACCTCTCGCCGAAAATCAACGCGCGCTGGCTGAAAGCGCTCTACTTCACGCCTGCGCTTTTCCCGATCTACTTCCGCGCCGCCGCGAAGGAAACTGCCGCGTACGAGCCGGAGCTGCGGCGCCGCATCGGACGTGAGCGTCTGTTCACGATCGCCTTCCAGCTCAGCGTCCTCGCCGCGATTGCATTCCTCGGCGGCTGGTTCATCGCATTCAAGCTCTACATCGTCCCCGTCTTTTTCGTCTTCCCGATCGCCTTCGCTCTCAACCGCCTCGGCCAGCACTACGACATCGATCCCACGGACCCGGCGAAGTGGTCGACGCTCGTGAAAGGCTCGTGGTTCTGGGACGTCACCTACCTCTTCTCGAACTACCACCTCGAGCACCACTACTTCCCCGGCGTCCCGTTCTACAACCTCCCGCGCCTGCAAAAGCTCCTGCTCCCGTTCTACGAAAAGCGCGGGATGACGGCGATGACGTACGGCTCGCTCCTCTGGCGCTGGCTCGCGCTCAACCGCAAGCCTCACGCGAACTGGGATGAGGCGGCGAGTCTGAATCTGCGTCCCTCTGCGTCATCTGCGGATTGACGTCTGAATGGACAGCCACGCGCCGATTGGCAACAATGCCGCGTCCATGGATTCCTTTCCACTCCGTCCGCGCGAGGTCTTCGACGGCCTGAGCAAGACTGTCGTCGGGCAGGACGAGGCCATTCGCGAGCTGTCCGTCGCCATCGTCAAGCATCTGGTCGGCCATCCCGCGCCGAACATGCTGCTCATCGGCAACTCCGGATCGGGAAAGACCACACTGATGCGCGCGGTGGAGCAGTTTCTTGCGAGCCGTCCGGAGCTGAGTCACTCCGCGAACGTCATCCGCATCAACGCGAATGTGCTTGCCGAGGAGCATCAGGGGTATGGACGGGCGGTGCTGGGGCGGCTTTACGCGAATGCCCGCACGCGCCTCGGCGCAAACGCTCCGATGCCCGATCTGCTTCGTTCCGTCGAACACGGCATCGTCTTCATCGACGAAGTCGACAAGATCCGCGCGCAGGTCAGCGGCGAGCCGAACGTGCGTGGGATCGTCGCGCAGGAAGCGCTGCTCACGCTGATGGAGAACGAGAACGTCGAGTTCGAAGCGAACGGGATGAACTTTGCCGTCAACTCATCGAAGATTCTCTTCATCGTCGGCGGCGCGTTCGAAGAGTTGTACGAAGCCGTTTTCCGTCGCGCCACGATCGGGCAGGACGTCGCGCCGATGAAGCCGATCGTGGTCGTCTCGGCCTCGGGGGAAGTACGCGAGGAGCTGCCATTCCATCTGCGGGACTACCTGAAGTACGACGACCTGTTCCGCTACGGCATGACCCCGCAGTTTGTGTCGCGTTTCGAATCGATCGTCGTTCTCAACGATCTCGGCGAAGCCGATCTGGCGCGCATTTTCGTTGAGCCGGAGGCGTCGATCTTCCGCACGTCGCGCGCGTACTTTCAGCG
>JBAVBF010000767.1:0-3396 GCA_049586115.1 Thermoanaerobaculia bacterium
GGAATGCGTAGGCCGAGGGGATGATGCGGAAACGGCCGCGATCGATGCCGTAGCCGGCGCTGGCGATCCAGCGCCTGTCGGCCGGCAGAAAGAGGTCGTCGTACATCGTCGAGGCCGCGTATCCGGCATGCAGTTCGAGCGGACCGTCGACGAGATGAATGCCGCGGACCTGCGTCGACCGCACTGTCAGCGGCGAGAGATCGATGAAGTCGTCGAGCAGTGTCCACGTGCGGCGGCCCAACGTGGTTCGGTAATAAACCGAGGGAATGGCATTCGTCGAGCGGCCGAACGACTCGGTCAGGTAGTGCACGTTCAGCAGATGAAACTGCGAGCGCCGTTCACCATCGGTGGTGAAGACGTCGAACGCGCTTTGCACCTGGTGCGCGCCGCCGGCGTAACGGACGTCGGCGCGTCCGATGGGAGCATTCGTCGCAAATGCTGCGGGCGCGACGCGAGGCACGGCCGCGGCGACGGTGATGAGGTAGGCCCGCGTGCCGCTGCCCGTGATGGCGATGATCTGCGTCGTCCCCGCGCTGCGGCCGGTGATGGTGATGCGGCCACCCGATGCGGTGATGACGTCGGCGATGGCAGGATCGACGGCGTACGCGGCAGTCGTGCCGGCGATCTCGATCGTCACGCTTTCCGCGACGCGCAGCGTGACGTTATCGGCCGACGCGATGCGCGCCAGCAGGACCACGGCGGTGGCAACGGCGAAGCGCCTCATCGAACATCGAACTCCGCGGATGAGGTGATGGACTTGTTGTTTTGCAGGTCGTAGGTGACGAACGCGCGGTAGTGTCCGGGTGCCAGCTCGCCGCCATAGTCCGCGCTCATGTCGAAGTTCTCGCCGGGCAGGACGCGCCGCGCGGGCAAGGCCTGTTTCGCGACGAGCGCGCCGGACGGATTGACGATGGCCAGGACGCCGCGGGCCAGCACCGGCTCGGTGCCGCTGTTGACGAGGCGCTGCGAGACGGAAAGGTTCGTGGTCGCAGTCGGCGGCCGCACCGACAGCGGCGTGGCGGTGGCCGTGGCGTTATCGGAGAGCGCAAACGTCATCAGTGTCCCGAGCGAAGCGGTCGCGTTCATGCCGGCGCTCTTCATTCGGGTCGTGCCGTGGAAGAGGGCAATGATGGCGCGCGACGCCGGTTTCGGCGGGATGGTGACTGTGACGGTGACGGTGGCGCGTTGCCCCGGCGCGACGGTCACCGACTTGCGAGAAAACACCGCCGTCGCGGCGATGCTCCCTGCCAGTTCGCCGGCGCCGACGTAAACGCGTTGTCCGTTCCGGGCCACGGCGTCTTTGGCGATCATGTCGAAGGCGAACGGCTGATCGCTGCTGTTGACGATGGTCAGCGTCTGCGTCGTGCTCTGTCCCGGCGTCCCCTGCAGCATCACCACGGCCGGCGAAACGGAGAGTGCGCCCTGAGTCGCGAAAAGCGGCAGTGCCGCCGCGAAAATTAACGTAATCATTGTGAATTTACGCATGATCATACATCCCTCAGTTACTGGTCGCTTCCCACGTCACGGACGCGGAAAGCGAGCCCGCGGCAGCCTCGATCGGGATTTCGATGTCGAGCGTGTGAAGCGTGACCGTGCCGACCGCGGCGTGCGCATCGACCACGACCGGCGCGGCAGTGAGCGGGCGGCCGTCGAGCCGGTAGGTGGCCCGGCCGTCCCACGACTCCAGGCGCGCCACGATGGCTGCCGTTCCGGCGGTGGCGTTGCCGGCGCGTTCGATGCGAATTCCGAACGTGCGGCGCAACTTCGTGCTGCGCGCAGTGCCTTCGTGCGTTACGGCGTCCAGTTCGAGCCACGCTTCGCTGCCTGCTGCTTTCAGCGACCCGTCGCTCGACCCGGCCTCCACAAACACGATCGACAGCATCTCCTCGGGCGGCGCAACCGGGCGGCGGCGTTGCGCGGACATCGGCAAGGCTGCCGAAACCAGGAGCACGATTGCCGCTGTCATCATTCGTTTCATGCGTCACCTCGCGGACAACGGTGCCGGAGCGCGTTCCCACGCTCCGGCACCGGCTGTCGATTCGAGTTGCGTTAGTTGGAGGTAGCCGTGAAGTTGATCGCGTTGTCGATGGCCGCGGCTGCGGCGCTGTCGGCGACGACGATGTCCCACGAGTAGCTGCCGGTCGAGCCGTAGGTGCCGGTCGACGTCAGTGTCGTGGCGGCGGAGTCGCTGAGCGTGCTGCCGTTGAGCTTCCACGTCACGCCGGACGCGGGCGCCGATCCGAGCTGCGCGGTGAGCATGTAGTCGGTGCTGGTCAGGTTGGCCTTGCTCACCTGCACACCGATGGTGGACGAGAGCGTCCAGTCCGAGGCGCCACGCGCCTGCGTGAATCCGGTCGGCGCCGAGCCGAACTTGCTGATGTTGCCGAGGTCGCTCGTGGCGGCTGCTGTGCCCGTGCCGCTGGTCGTGCCGCCCGCGGATTCGATGGTCAGGCTGACCGAGCTCTGGACCGTGCCCGTGACCGTGAGCGTACCGCTCGCAGTGTCGGCCGAGGCGACCGTTGCAAATGCCAACATCACTACTGCTGCTGAGATACCAAACATCTTCTTCATTTTTTCTTCTCCTGTTGTTGCTCTTTTTGAATGCTTCGGTAGGTAAGTGCAGGAGAAGGAGCGGAAAAATACAGGCGTGCGTAAAAAAAGACTTCTGGGACGTTGTGGAACCTTTCGTCGGCGTCAACCGAGGAACTTGTAGCCCAGCCCGTGCACCGTGACGATGTACTCCGGCTTCGACGGGTTCGCTTCCAGCTTCTGCCGCAGTGACGCCACGTGCACGTCGACGGTACGCGTGACCGGCGTCGCGTCGTAGCCCCACACTTTGTCGAGTAGCTCGTCGCGTGCAAGCACGGCGCCGCGATGTTCGACGAAGTACCGCAGGAGTTTGATCTCGAGGGTCGACAAGTCGATCGGCGTGCCCTCGCGCCGCACCTCGGCGCTGCGGAAGTCGACGTGCACGGGACCAAACGCGTACGAGTCGGACGCGTTTGCGGCCATCGTGCGCGCGCGGCGCAGCAGCGCCTCCACCCGCGCGAGCAACTCCATCATCTCGAACGGCTTGGTCAGGTAATCGTCGGCGCCGAGCTTGAGTCCGACCACGCGATCGACGACCTGGCCGCGCGCGGTGAGCATCAGGATCGGCGTCTGGATTCCGCGTTGGCGCAGATCGCGGCAGACGTCGAAGCCGTTTTTCCGCGGCAGCGCAACGTCGAGAACGATCAGGTCGAACGGTGTGCGCGTTCCGGTAGCCAGCGCCGATTCGCCGTCGCTCTCCACCGTTACCGCGTAGCCCTCGGATTGAAAGCGGTCGCGCAGCGTGAGGATGAGGCTTTCTTCGTCCTCGACGAGCAGGATGCGCCGCTGGAACTCAGACATTTGGCG
>JBAVBF010000768.1:0-1731 GCA_049586115.1 Thermoanaerobaculia bacterium
CCGCCGGAGACGTTCGTGAACGTGGCCGCGTAGCCTCCCTGCGGGACGGCGGCGACCGTGGTCTGGATCTCGATCGGATGGCGTCCATCGGTGACGTCGATGGCGCGCACGGCGTTCGTCGTGAAGCCGCCGATCGTCACGGCGCGTCCGCCGGCGAGAGTGACGTTGAGAGCGCCATTGTCGGCGCGCAGAAGATGCTGATACGTGATCCGCGACTTCGCGACCACGCTTACGTCCTCATCGCCATTCCGCGACGTCAGCAACACGTTGTTCGTGCCTGCCGTCAGCCACGACTGCGGGAACGGATACGTGAACGTCTTCTCGTCGATCTTCGACAGAGTGGCCGTGCCGAGGAAGTGACCGTTGATGGCCACGTCGATGATGTGGTCCATGTCGGTACCGCCCTGGATCAACAACTCCAGCGAAGCGTTGCCGCCGTACGACGTGTCGAGGTTGGCAACCGTCACCGGCTCCGTTCCGCCGTCGCTCAGGATCAGCGTGCCGAAGAAGGCGTCGTCTTCACTGTTTTTCACGAGCGGCGCAAACACGCCGCGTTCGATGCGCTGATACGTGAATGGAACGCTGCCGGTGATGGGATCCCCGCCCTTCGACTTCTGTGTGTCGATGCGGCTGTTCTTGCCGTCGTTCTTCGACGCGCGGAGCCAATAGGTGCGCGCGCCGGTGGAGACGGTGTCCACCGGGTAGCCGTAGAACTCGATGGCGTCGTTCGCGTCGAACTTGCCGTCGCCGCCGTCATCGATGTTGGTATCGATCTCGTCGCCGAGCATGTAGACAGAGATGGCTTTCGGATCCGAGCCCGGGTCGTAGCCGGCGGCGGTCATCGCGGCGCGCGTAACGCGGTACCAACCTTCCTGCGACACGTAAATGCGCAAGCCGGCATCCGCGGCGAGGTCGAGCTGCTTCTTGTACTGCGCGTTCGTGGCGGTTTCCTGCGCGGTCGAATGGGCGGCGCCGAAACCTGCAGGCGTATCGATGACATCGCCGTTGGCGCCGAGGCCGGAAAGTGTGGTCGTGTTGGGCGGACCTGAGGGCGCGCCGTTCACCGGCGAGACCGGACCGTGCATGGTGTGCTTGCCGGCCGTGTCGACATCCTCGAGCCAGTACTGCGCGAAGGTTCCATCGTCGAGCTTGTCGCTGTAGCGATAGACCGAGCCGGCTTTGCCGTCGTGTTCCTTGGAAGTCAGCGCCGTTCCGGCGATCAGTTTCTTGTTGACCTTCGTCCGCTGCGGGCCGATCTCGCGATAGATATTGAAGCCGAGGTTGTCGGACTCGAAGCTGGTCTGCCAGGCGATGGAAACGTTCTTCTTGTCCTGCGTAACGGTGAAGTCGCGCAGGCGGACGAGCGTGACGGCGAGAACCGTGGTCGTAGCCGTCGACGAGTCGTTCGCGGGATTCGAGTCGACTTCCGTGCGCGTCACGGTGGCCGTATTCGTCAGCGTTCCCGCGGCGGTGGCCTGCACGATGACGTCGACATACTGCGAGTTGCCGACTGCCAGCGTGCCGAGTGTGCAATTGATGGTGGTCGGAGTGGTCGGCAGGTTGTTCGAGCACGAGCCGATGCTCGGATTGGCCGAGACCAGATTCACCGTCGCGGGCAACGGATCGTTGACTGTGACGTTGGTGGCGCGCGCCGGTCCGTTGTTCGTGACGGTCAGGCGATACGTGATCAGTTGCCCGACTCCGACCGGATCCGGCGAGTCGGTCTTGACG
>JBAVBF010000769.1:0-2050 GCA_049586115.1 Thermoanaerobaculia bacterium
GAGTACACGCGCGCGATCGTCGCTGAGTATCAGCGCCGCCGCGACGTGCTCTACGAAGGTCTGCGCACGATTCCCGGCGTCGAGCTGGCGAAACCGGAAGGAGCGTTTTACTGCGTCCCGAAACTGCCGGTGCGCGACTCCGAGGATTTCGCGGTGTGGCTGCTGACCGAGTTCGAGCACGACGGCGCCACCGTCATGATCGCCCCCGCCAGCGGCTTCTACGCCTCGGACCTCGGCAAGAGCGAAATCCGCATCGCGTACGTGCTGAAGGAAGAGGATCTGCGGACATCGATCGAGCTCCTGCGCATCGCGCTGGAACGCTATCAGCGCCGGGACGTCGCGGCGTAGCGCCGTCGCAATCCTTCCAAACCGATTGCCGCGAGGATCGCGTACTGCGGCACCACCGGAACGCGAAATCGCGACTCTGCCTCGCCGCCGGCGGAGATCAGGAGAAAGTAGACGACCGTTGCGATGATCATCGCCGCCAGATCGCGGTCGCGTTTCCAGAGCGCGGCTGCGCCAATGACGGCGAAGACGAACAGCGCGGCGGTGTACGCATCCAGCGACCGGTGCACGATGTCGGTCGGAAAGCGGCTGACGATCTCCAGCCCTTCCCACCGGCTGTCGAAAATGTTCACCAGCAGTCCGCGCAGCGTGAGCATCGCCGCGCCGCGCGGATGCTGCCTCAGAACGCGCCATCCAATTTCCGAGTAGTACTTGCCTCGCACCGCATCCGGCAACTCCTCGGCGTCCGGAATGTGCAGGCGCCTTTGGATTTCGTCATCCGCGCCTTCCTGCAATCCCTTCATTTCATCGGCGAGATCGGAATCGAAATCGCCATCGTCCTCAATCGCCAGCGCTCCCGCGGCGCGATAGGTGAGGAGGTTGTTGCCGCCGATCGAGGAGATCGTGAACACGCCGGTGTGATGCAGGTTGCGAAGTCCCCAGCCGACCGGAAGCACCAGAGCCAACGCGACATAGAGCGCGATCGTGCGAAACGAAACGCGCCGCAGCAACAGGCAGAGTGCGACCACCACAAAGTACGCGATCGCCACCGGCCGGATCAGCACCAGCGCGCCGGTCAACAGGCCTGCAAGCGGCAGCTTGCGCGCGTAGACGATCAGCGCGAAGACGATGAACAGCAGCGCCGTGAAGAGCGTCTCGGTCAGGATCTTGTTCGCGTAATGCAGCGTCGGCGTATCGATGGCGAAGAGAATCGCCGCGCCGATGGCGATGAAGCGGTCATTCAACCGTCGCATCACCAGGAGATAGATCGCCGCCGCCAGCGCCGCGTTCAGAAGGTGCTGAAACACGATCACCGGCACGATCCGCAATCCGAATCCCACCAGCAGCAGCGGGTAGCCGGGCGTGCGCAGCGTCTCGATCGATCCGCTCGCGTCGATGAAGCCGAGTCCGCGGATCAGACTTCGCGCAGGTTCGAGATAGGTGAAGGAGTCGGGGAAAAAGTAGTCGTTGCTGGCGAACGCGAAGTAGAGGAAGTTCGTGGCAGCGGCGATGATCGCGACGATCGTCGTCTCCATCCATCGCGCATTACGTTCGTAGTTGGCTCTCCAGCTCATCCGGTCTCGCAGAGCGCATCTTCGCATCCTCGGCGGTAATCACGCCTTGCCGCACCAGGCGCGCCAGCGAATCCTCGATTGAGATCATGCCCTGGCGTTTGCCGAGGGTGATCTCGGTGATCAGGTTCTCCATCTTGTCGCGGCGGATGTGATTGCGGATGGCGTGATTGGCGAGCAGCACTTCCACTGCCACCGCGCGGCTCTCGCCGGTCGATGCAGGAATCAGTTGCTGGACCACGATGGCGTTGAGACTCAGCGAAAGCTGTTGCCGGATCTGCGTCTGCTGCGCGGGAGGGAAGACATCGACGATGCGGTGGATCGCTTGCGCCACGTCGCTCGTGTGGAAAGAATCAGATGTCCCGTCTCGGCCGCGGTGAGTGCCGTCGCCACCGTTTCGAGATCGCGCATCTCGCCGACGAGGATGACGTCGGGATCCTGGCGCAAAGAGGCGCGCAACGCCGACGCGAATG
>JBAVBF010000770.1:0-1944 GCA_049586115.1 Thermoanaerobaculia bacterium
CCTACACGCACCCGAACATAGGCGGCGTCTCTCCGCAGCAGGCGCGGTTGGAGATGAATGCGACCCAGCGCGTTTTCCAGAGCCAGCTGCATCGTTCGACGCTGCTGTTTCGTCCGCCCTACAACGCCGACGCCGAACCGTCGACGAAGGATGAAGCGGAACCGATCCGCCTGGCGTCGCAGCTCAACTACATCACCGTCCTGGAGTTTCTCGATCCGCAGGACTGGCGGCTGACCGATCCACTGCCGGACGGCGGTTCGCGGGATCGGACGGCGCGGCAGATGCTCGACACGATCGAGCAGCAACTCGACATCGAAAAGGGAAGCTGCATCCTTTTGCACGACGGCGGCGGCAACCGCGCCGAGACCGTGAAGCTGATCCCGCTCATGGTCAACGAGCTTCGCGCGAAGGGCTACACGTTCGTTCCTGTTTCGACGCTGATCTACTCGACGCGCGACAAGGTCAATCCGGAAGTGAACAGCTCCGACACGTTGATGCTGGCCACCGACCGCGTCGTGTTCGAGGCGATCTATCTATTCGAACTGTTCCTGCGCATCGCCTTCACTACCGCGATCATTCTCGGCACGTTGCGTGTGGTCTTCGCGACGATCCTGGCGCTGATCGCGAAGTGGCGCGAGCGCCACGACAAATTCGACGCGACGTTCCGGCCGGCCGTCAGCGTCGTCATCGCCGCCTACAACGAGGAGAAAGTGATCGCGCGGACGATTCGTGCGGTCATCGCGACCGGCTACGAGCCGCTGGAGATCATCGTCGTCGATGACGGCTCGAAGGACGATACGTCCGGCGAAGTCCGCTCGAATTTTGGCGACGCGGTCACGCTCCTCGTTCAATCCAACGGCGGCAAGGCCTCAGCGCTGAATCACGGCATCGCGCTGGCCACGAGCGACATCATCATCGCCCTCGATGCGGACACGGTCTTCGCGAAAGACACGATCGAGAAGCTGATCCGCCATTTCACCGATCCGCTCGTCGGCGCCGTCGCGGGCAATGTGAAGGTCGGCAATCGCGTGAACCCGCTGACCTACTGGCAGTCGATCGAGTACGTGACGAGCCAGAACCTCGACCGCCGCGCCTACGCGACGATCAACTCGGTGACGGTCGTCCCCGGCGCGGTGGGCGCGTGGCGCCGCGAAGCGATCCTGCAGGCCGGCGGCTACACGAGCGACACGATGGCCGAGGACATGGATCTGACGTGGAGGATCCGCCGGATCGGATGGAAGATCGAAACGGAGTCGAACGCAATCGGCTACACCGAGGCGCCGGACAGCATCCGCGCGCTGTTCGGACAACGATTCCGGTGGGCCTTCGGAACGCTGCAATCGCTCTGGAAGCATCGCCGCGCCATGTTCCGCTACGGCTGGTTCGGCACGGTGATGCTGCCGTCGCTCTGGCTGTTCCAGGTCGCCTTCCAGGTCCTCTCACCGCTCGTCGACCTGCAAATTCTCTGGGCCCTCGGCGGCGCGATTCACGCCGGCATGCGCCGCCTCAACGGCGACTGGCAACCGCTCCCGAACGCGCTCTCCTCGCTCTACCTGATCGCGTTCATGTACGCGTTCTTCTTCGTCGTCGAGCTGATCGGCGCGCTGGTGGCGTACAAACTCGACCGCGAAGATCCCAAAGTCCTGGTCTGGCTCTTCTGGCAGCGCTTCCTCTACCGCCAGCTGATGTACGCGGTGATTTTGAAGTCGATCAAAACCGCCGTCTCCGGCATCCGCACGGGATGGGGAAAACTCGAACGCAAAGGAACGGTGGAGATGGCCGGCGAAACCACCGACCTGCAAGTGCGCGAAGCGCCGCTGTCATCCTGAGCCGCCGTAGGACGGTCGAAGGACCCCCTCCCTGCTAACCCGGATCGGGTGGCGATTTTTCACGAGGCAAGCATACGGGGGTCCTTCGACCTTCGACCGTCCTGCGGCGGCTCAG
>JBAVBF010000771.1:0-3976 GCA_049586115.1 Thermoanaerobaculia bacterium
CTTCTATCGCGCGCTAAAGCGCGCTCCCAACTCTGCGCGATCCGATTTCCCCCGCCTGAAGGCGGGGGCTACGGTTCTTTCGCCGGCTACGCCGACGACGACGGGCGCAGGTACGAACGGATCGACGTCAGGAACGTCTTCACGTCGATCGGCTTCGAAATGTAGCCGTCGCATCCTGCTTCGAGGAAACGGTCCTTGTCTCCGCGCATGGCGTGCGCGGTGAGGGCGAGGATCGGGATCGCTCCTGTTTGCGGGTCCGACTTCATTTCGCGGATCACGCTCAGGCCGTCGATGCCCGGCAGGTGTATGTCCATCAGGATCAGGTCCACCGGCTCGCCGCCGCGGGCGATGGAGAGCGCGTCCTCGCCGCTGGCGGCTTTCACGATCTGGTAGCCGCCCTCTTCGAGCAGGTACTCGACGAGCTGCATGTTCATCTCGTTGTCCTCGACGACGAGGACGCGGACGGGGCGGTCGGTCATGAGGTTACGAAGGCTTTTTCGCGCTCGGCGGCACCGGCTTCGGAGCCTCGGGGAAGAATTTCGGATCGAATTCGACCTTCGCGGCTTTGCGCATCTGTTCGACTTTGTCCAGCGTGGCCTGCTGCTGCACCCGGCGGCTGATGCCGGCGCGGACCTGTTCCAGCGGCTGCGAGGTATGCGCGCCCACCTTGAACACGTGAACGCCATAGCGGGAGGGAACGGGATCGCTGACCTGGCCCGGCTGGAGCGTGGTGACGTGCGATTCGATTTCAGGCGGGAGCATGCCAGGGCTGAATGGCCCGAGGCTGCCGCCATGTTCGGCGGAGGCGGCATCGTCGGAATTCTCGCGAGCGAGTTTGGCGAAATCGGCGCCGCTCTTGGCCTGCTGCGCGATCGACTGCGCCTTCTTCAGCGCATCGCCCTGGCTGAGCGGCTTGCCGTTGCGGGGCGGCACCGCGCCGCCCTGGTAGGCGATGAGGATGTGGCTCAAATCGGTCGCCTCGAAGTTCTTCTTGTTCTCGTTGTAGAACTTCAGCACCGCCGCCTCGTTCGGCGCCGGCATCAGCTTCTGCGCCGTGGCGGCGGCAATGATGTTCGATTGATCCGCGGCGAGCTGGCCGGCCACTTTCGGATCTTTTTCGACGCCCAGCTTGCGCCCTTCCTGCTCCAGGATTTTCAGGCGCACCAGCTGCTCGGCGAAGGCTTGCTTGCCCTGTTCCGAGGAGAACTGCTGCTGCATCTCCTGCGGGATCTGCGAGAAGGCGGCGGAGAACTGGGCCTCGGTGACCGGCTCGCCGTTGACGTGCATGATCACGTGATCGGGCGCGCCGGCGGCGGTCGAGGTGGAAGACGTGGTGGTCGAGTCCGACCGCAGCGACGAGAACGGCTTCATGTCGGACTTCCAGATAGCCAGTACAAAACAGATCGCGGCGACGATGGCGATGCCGGCGATGGCGATAACGATGTCTTTTCTCAAGTTTGCTCCTGCTGATGTGGACCCGGATTGCGTCGGATGAATTGATCAGAGTCTATAACGCTCGACAGTGATTGACGCGCTCACACCCCGCGAGTATTCTCCGCGCTTGTGAAAACTTTCACGGATTCTCTGCCGTGAAAATTCGCCAGCTGCCGCCTCCACGGCGCTGATTCTGCATTCCGCTTCGGAGCCCCGAGAACACGTATGGCAAAGATCACCATCGACGGCGTCGAAGTCGAAGTGCAGGAAGGGATCAACTGCATCGAAGCGGCAAAAGCCGCCGACATCCACGTCCCTCACTTCTGCTACCACCCATCTCTCACCGTCGTCGGGCAGTGCCGCATGTGCCTCGTCGAGATCGAAGGGATGCCGAAGTTGCAGGCTGGCTGCTCGACCACGGTCAAGGACGGGATGAAGATCCACGTCTGGAACGAAAAGGTCGACGAGGCGCGGAAGGGGCAGATGGAGTTTCTGCTCATCAACCATCCGCTCGATTGCCCGATCTGCGACAAGGCAGGGGAGTGCCCGTTGCAGGATTACTCCTTCAACTACGGCAGCGTGAACTCGCGCTACGGCGAATTCAAGCGCACGTATCCGGGCATGGACCGGACGCCGATCGGGCCGCACGTCGTCCAGAACATGAATCGCTGCATCCATTGCACGCGCTGCATCCGCTTCACGTCGGAGATCACCGGCACGAGCGAGCTGGCGTTTTTCAAGCGCGGTGCATCGACCGAGGTCGGTGTGTTTCCGGGGACGCCGCTCGACAACTGGATGTCCGCGTGTGTCGCGGACGTCTGTCCGACTGGCGCGCTCACCACGCGCGAGTTCCGGTTCGAATCGCGCGTCTGGAACCTCGAGTCCGCTGACTCGGTCTGCAACGGCTGCGACGTCGGCTGCAACATCTTCGTCGGCTTCCGGCAGGGGCAGGTTTTCCGTTATCGGCCGCGCGTCAATCCCGACGTCAATGATCACTGGCTGTGCGACTTCGGGAGATTCTCGTACGAGCGCTACGACACCGACCGCGTAGTCGTTCCGAAGGTTCGCACCGAGGATGATTACCTCGGCATCTCGACATGGAGCGAAGCGCTGGAAGCGATCGCGAATGCAGTCAACGGCGCGACCAGGACTGCTGCCATCTTCTCCGCGAACATGACCAACGAAGAAGCGTGGCTGGCGAAAGAGCTGTTCGTCGGAAAGATGGGAGCGACGGCCGGCGTGATGGTCGATCCGATCGGCCCGATCAAGATGAAGTCGCGCACGGAATGGCTGCTGGGAACGCAAGCGGCGCCGAATTACCGGGGCGTGGCTGCGGCGCTGGGCGAGTCATCGATCGAAGAGTTGCTCACGAACGGCGCCGAGGGCATCGACTTCCTCTTCGTCACCGACGCCATGTTCAGCGAGCGCGCCAGCGATCCTGCGGTTGTCGCGAATCTGCGTAAAGCCAAGTTCCTTGTGGTGATGTCGTGGGATGCGAACCATCCGCTGAACGACGTTGCCGACGTCCTGCTGCCTTCCACGATTCATGTCGAGAAGGAAGGGACGTTTACGAATCTGCAGGGACGCGTGCAGCGTATCCATCAGGCGTATCCGCCGAAAGGTCAGGCCGTCACCGATCTCGAGCTGTATCGCCGCATCGGGGCCACTCTCTACCGCGACACGCCCTTCGATCACATCCCCGAATTCGAGCCGGCTGCTGAAACGGCGGGAGCGCAGGCGTAGCACGCATGCACGGGATCGATTGGGTTGACGTCGGGCTCTCGGGACTGAAGATCGCCGTCGTTCTCGGCGCCATGCTCAACGTCACGCCGATCATGGTGTGGGTGGAGCGGCGCGGCAGCGCGCTGATTCAGGATCGCCCCGGCCCGAACCGCGTCGGTCCGTTCGGCCTGTTTCAATCGTTCGCCGACGCGCTCAAGTTCGTGCTCAAAGAGGACATGCTGCCGGCCAAGGCGAACAAAGTCCTTTACACGATCGCGCCGATGTTCGGCCTGATTCCGGCGCTGACCACGATCGCCGTCGTGCCGTGGGGCCGGCCGTTCCTCCTGCCGGGCGGACGGCTGTTCGAGCCGATCATCGCCAACGTCAACATCGGCATCCTGCTGATCTTCGCGCTGGCCTCGATGGGCGTTTACGGCATCGTCATGGCCGGCTGGGCGTCGGCCAACAAATACTCGCTCTTCGGCGGCATCCGCGCCTCGGCGCAGATGATCTCGTACGAGCTCTCGCTCACGCTGGCCGCGGTCAGCGTGTTGATGGCCGCTGGATCGCTGTCGCTTCCGGACGTGGTCTGGCGGCAGACCGGGTCGTTCGTCATTTTCAACGCCGTCAAACTGCCGGCCTGGAACATCTTCTCGCCGGCGATGTGGATCGCGTTCGTGGTCTTCTTCGTCTCCGCATTCGCCGAGACCAATCGCCTGCCGTTCGACTTCGCGGAAGCGGAGGCGGAGCTGGTGGCTGGGTATCACACCGAATATTCGTCGATGAAGTTCGCGCTCTTCTTCATGTCCGAGTACATGGC
>JBAVBF010000772.1:0-2435 GCA_049586115.1 Thermoanaerobaculia bacterium
GAAAATCTCTCTCCCCTCTTCGCGAAATTTCGCCTCGTAGTTCGTGCGCGGCGGATCGTCGGGAGTCGGGATGCGGCGTTCGCTGCGGAAGAACGCCTCGATCACGGGCGCGGCGGCTTCGTAGTAGTCACGATGATCGGTCACGTAGATGCCGCTGCCGCCGGGCACCAGCACGCGCGTCATCTCGATCATCACCTCGGCGCGAATGATCCGCCGTTTCTGTTCCCGCTTGCGCGGCCACGGGTCGGGAAAGTAAACGTGGATCTCGTCGATCGATGTATCGGGGAGCATGTCGCGAAGGACGAGGAACGCGTCGTGGTTGATGAGGCGGATATTCGTCAGGCTCCGCTTGACCACGCGGTCGCGGATCACGCGGTGGTAGTGCAGCGACTTCTCGATGCCGATGAAGTTCACATCCGGCTGCGACGTCGCCGCGGAGATCAGAAAGCGCCCTTTGCCGGACCCGATCTCCAGCACCACGCGACGCGCGTTTCCGAACAACTCCGCGAGGTCGAGCCGGACGAATCCGGAGTGCCGCGGATCGATTACAAATTGAGGATCATTCACGCGCGGCATCATACGAAACCGGCGAAAATGACTCGCATGCGCGACGGTTTTTGCGAAACAGTCGCGCATGCGCGTCGCTTCGCCATTCTCCTTTTGACTTCGTCTTCTTTCGCTCTATCCTTCGGGCGTGTTCGCCGGTCCGGCATTCCATCCATCGCAGGAAATCCAGACGCCGATCGCACCGCCGTGTGCTGTCGATGATCTCGAGTTCGGAGAACTGTACGAAGGCAACGTCGGCCTCCTCGTCGCGATCGCGGTCCGCAAGTTTCAGGTCCCCGAAGTCGATGCGGAGGCGCTTGCGCACGAAGTGTTTCTCTCGTACCTGAAGCGGAAGAACGAGATCCGCCAGTTGCATCCGTGGCTGATCGGCGCGATCTGTCATGCCTGCCGCTACTTCTGGCGTCAGAACGGCCGCCGGACGGACCAACTCGATCAGGAGCTGGCCATGCTCCGCCCCGATCCGGACTCCATCAACATCTTCGATCTGTTACCGTCGCAGCTTGCTGTACGCGAGGTGCTCGACGCGCTTCCTCCGCGATACGCTCGAATCCTGCGCATGCGCTACTACGACGGCTATACGATCCGCGAGATCGCCGACGACCTCGGCGTGACCGCGAAATACACGCAGAAACTGGTTGGCAAATGTCTACGCATGGCGGAACAGATGTACAACGCGGCTCCGGCGAGGAAGAAGACATGAAGCATTCCGACGATCTGCGCCACCTCGCCGAATGCGGGTCGTGCCGTCAGCAATTCGCAAGGAACGTGGTCCCGTTCGATGCCGCGCGGCGGCACGAAGGCGCACTCAAATTCGCCGCCGCGGCTGCGCGGCTGGATCACGAACGCAGCGAGACCGCGGACATCGCCGCGCGACAGCTACGGGATACGCCGCAGGCCGACTGGCCGCGGCTCGCAGAATCGAAGGCGCTTCGCAATAACGCGGCGCTCGAGCAGATCAGCGAAGAGGTGCGCAAGCGTCTCGAACGCGATCCGGCCCAGGCGCTGGCCGTCGCCGACCTCGCCGCCACAATCGCCGCGACGATTCCCAGCAGCACCTACCCCCCGCTTGTCATCGCGCAGATCCGTTCGACCGCGTTTCGTGATCGCGCCAACGCGCTTCGTTACCTCGGCCGGCTCGACGAAGCGTACGACGCCGTCGAAACTGCCGAGTCGCAGCTGAGCGAATTTCCGGGCGCCGTGCACGACCGCGCCACTATCTGGTTCGTCAAAGCGATGATCCTCGCGCAAATGGACCATTACCCGGAAGCCGAACAGATGATCACCGCCGCCAGCGTGATCTTCGCCGACGTCAATGATTCCGTGCGTTTTCTGCAGGCCGGCCTCGTTTACGGAAACCTTCTCGGCCGCCAGGAGCGCTACGCCGAGGCGGAAACCATTTTCTGCGATCTGCTCACGGTCGCCGTCAGCAGCCGCGACGTCGAAACCGAGGCGCGGCTCCATAACAACCTCGGCTATTGCTATGTGAATCTGGGCGACTACACGAAAGCCAATATTCATTTTTCGCAATCGATTGCGAAATTCACCGATCTCGGCTTCGCGGCCGAGATCGCGCGCACGGAGCGCGGCGCCGGCGTCCTCCTTGTCGGAAAGGGCCAATTCGACCTCGGCTGCAGTCGGCTCCGCGAAGCGCGCGCCGCATTTACGAAACTGCAGATGCCGGAAGAAGCCGGACTTTGCGCGCTTCGGCTCATTGAAGCGATGATTGAGCGTGGGGAAATCGATGAAGCGCGCGATCTCTCTGCCACAGTCATCGATCAATTCACCGCAGCGATGCTCGATACACGGGCGATCGACGCTGTAGTTCGCCTGCGCCAATCACTCGACGCGGACGGTGCGACGGCCGAAGC
>JBAVBF010000773.1:0-2076 GCA_049586115.1 Thermoanaerobaculia bacterium
GCAGGTGGCGCTGCTGCGCGTACTGCAGGAGCGGACCTTCGAGCGCGTCGGCGGGAGCCAGACGCTGCGCACCGAGGCGCGTGTGATCGCGGCAACGAACCGCGATCTCCGGAAGATGGTCGAGCAGGGAACGTTTCGCGAGGATCTCTTCTATCGGCTCAGCGTTTTTCCCATCCACATTCCGCCGCTGCGCGAGCGCCGCGAAGACATCCCCGTATTGGTCGAGCATTTCACCGCAATCCTGGGCCGCCGGCTCGACAAGCCGATGAAACGGATCTCGAAAGCGAGCATGGTCCGGATGATGGAGTACTCATGGCCGGGGAACGTGCGCGAGCTGGAAAATGTCATCGAGCGCGCGGTGATTCTCGCGTCCGGGGACGAGCTGATCGTCCCGCCTGGCCTCTGTAAATCGGCGCCGGGCAAGACCGTCCGCGGTGCGCTGCCGCACCGTCTGGATGAGATGGAAAAGTCCGCGATCGAGCAGGCTTTGTCGGACAGCGGCGGGCGCGTCGGCGGTGAGGGCGGCGCGGCTGAACGTCTCGGCCTGCGCCCTACTACGCTTTCCTCGAAGCTGCAAAAACACCGCATCGACCCCTCCCGTTTCAGGCCGCCGCGATGATGCAGGAAATCGTCGATCGACGAGATTTCGTCGCTGCGGATCCGCTCACCCCGACGTATTCATAATGAGTTAGGAACGGCATCTGGCTTGGACTGCACAGATGCCCTATGTCCGCCCTCCCCTCCCACGGGTTCCTTTCCCCGCTCCGCATTCTTCTCGTCGAAGACAGTCCGATCGACGCGCAGCTGATCCGGTCCATTCTCGCCTCGACGTCCTTTCGGGTGACGTCCGTCGACCGGCTCTCCGATGCTCTGACCGCGCTTCGTTCGACGGAAATCGACGTCATCCTGCTCGATCTGAACCTGCCGGACAGCCGCGGCTCGGACACTCTCAACACGGTTCTCGAACACGCGGGCAGCACGGCAATCGTCGTCCTCACCGGCAATGGCGATGAGCAGGACGCTCTCGATGCCGTGGCGATGGGAGCGCAGGACTACCTGATCAAGGGAAGCACGAATGGGGACACCATCGTGCGGTCGATCCGCTACGCGTTCGAGCGCGTTCATGCGGAGGAAGATCGCCGCCGGTTGCAGGAGCGGCTCCGGGTGCTCGTGGAGAACAGCTCAGACGGAATCGCGCTCGTCGATGCGGCGGGAAACATCCACTACTCCAGTCCTGCGATCAGCCGGATTCTCGGATATTCGATCGACGAGATCATGGGCATGAACGTTTTCGCGCTCATGCATCCCGATGACGTGATGGAAGGGCGCAGGCGCTTTGTGTCGATCCTCAACAATCAGGCGGCGTTGCAGGATATGCCGGACCTGCGCTATCGGCATTCCGACGGAACGTGGCGATATCTGGAAGTGCTGCGAACGAACCGGCTCGACGATCCCGTCGTTCAAGCCATCGTCGTCAACTTCCGCGATGTGACCGAGCGCAACAACTCTCTCGAAAAAGCCGAACGTCTCCAGCGGCGCTACGAGGTGATCCTGAATTCGATCGGCGATGGTGTGAAGGGTGTAAATGAAGATGGAATCGTCACCTTCGAAAACGCGGCCGCCGCGTCGATGCTCGGCTGGGAACGGGACGACCTCATCGGAAGAAATGCCCATCAGACCATTCACCATTCGCACGCAGATGGCTCACCACACCCGAAAGAAAATTGTCCGATCCTCGCCACGCTGGCCGACGGCCTGGTGCGGCATGTGAACGACGACGTGTTCTGGCGAAAGGACGGAACCTTCTTCCGCGTCGAATACGTGGCCGCACCGAAGATCGACAGTCAGGGCAGGACGCTCGGCGCGGTCGTAGCCTTTCGCGACGTCACGCAGCAGCTGGCGATGCAGCGGCAGATCGATCAGGCCATCCGCGTCTCTTCCCTCGGCCGCGTCGCAGCGTCGGTCGCGCACGAATTCAACAACATCCTCATGGCGATCCAGCCGTTCGTCGAAATTCTGCAACGGCAGCACGGAAACGATCCGACGATCGTGAAACCCCTGGGCTTCATCAAAGAC
>JBAVBF010000774.1:0-6930 GCA_049586115.1 Thermoanaerobaculia bacterium
CTATCTGCTTCTCGCAGCGCTCACCCTCGGCGCGCCGTTTCCGCACGTGCCGCTCGCTCCGCACGCGGCCACGCTGCGCATCGCGGTCGTCGGCGACACAGGCGAAGGGTCGGACCGCGTCGCCAACGGCATCGCCAAACTGCACGCGCGCGCACCGCTCGATGCCGTCATCATCACCGGCGACGCGTTCTATCCCTGCGGCCCATCGTCGGCTGCCGATCCGCAATGGAACCGCGTCCGCGCGCTCAGCCGCATCGGCGTGCCAATCTTCCCCGTGCTCGGCAATCACGATTTCTGCGGCAAGTCGCAGCCGGCCGCGCAAATCGGCGCGACCGTCGTCCCGCACTGGCAGTTCCCGGCGCGGCAGTACGTCATCGAATCGAACCTCGCCGAACTGCTGATGCTCGACACGACGCCGTACGCCGCGGCCCGCAACGACGACGCTGCCGATGCGCTGCGCCGGACGTTCGGCGCGAAGAAGACGACGCCCTGGCGAATCGCCGCCGGCCATCATCCGATCGTTTCCTCCGGCTATCACGGCCACTTCCCGCGCGATCAGCATCTGCGCATGGTCACGCTCGATCCGCTGATGCGCCAGGCGAAGGTCGACCTCTACATCTGCGGTCACGATCATCACCTCGAGCTGATCGACGCGAATCCACGCCTCCTGATCAGCGGCGCCGGCTCCGATCCCGTTCCGCCGCTCGTCCCGCACAAGCACACGCTCTATCCATCCGAAGCCACGCGCCAACTCGGCTTCGCCATGGTCGAACTCGACGCCCTTTCAATGACCATCCGCTTCTTCGACGGCGACGGCAACGCGATCAGCAAGCCGTTCGTATTCAAGCGTTAGGGCAATTTTTTCCACCCTCGGGGAGTTGGATCGCGCACTGCTTCACCTCTGTCCGAGCGTCAGAGCTGAACAAATACTCTGACAGGAACGGACACACCAATGCCTTTTGAAGCACTCGGGCTCGACCCGAAAATCGCCAAAGCCGTACGCGAAGCCGGCTACACGGAACCCACCCCCATCCAAACCAAAGCAATCCCGCTCGTGCTGCGCGGATCCGACGTCATCGGAATCGCGCAGACCGGCACCGGCAAGACCGCCGCGTTCGTGCTGCCGATTCTGCAGCGCCTTTCGACGCGCGGCTCGGCAACGAATCGCCGCTGCATGCGCGCGCTCGTCATCGCCCCGACGCGCGAGCTGGTCGTACAGATCGAAGAGAACGTCCGCAAGTACGCGCGTCACCTTCATCTCCGCATCGCCACCGTGTACGGCGGCGTCGGCGAGCGGCCGCAGATCCAGGCTCTCCGCGCCGGCACTGAAATCGTCATCGCTACGCCGGGGCGCCTCATCGATCTCATGGACCAGGGTCACGTCGACTTCTCCGGTCTCGAAGTGGCTGTACTCGATGAAGCCGACCGCATGCTGGACATGGGCTTCCTCCCCGCCATGCGCCGCATCGTCAAAGCGCTGCCGAAACAGCGGCAGACGATGATGTTCTCGGCCACGCTTTCGAAGGAGATCGAGACGCTCACGAACGAGTTTCTGGTCAATGCCGAAACCGTTCAGATCGGCCGCCGCGCCAATCCGGCCGAACTGGTCACGCAGTTCGTCTACGAGACGACCAAGGAAGCGAAGCTGCCGCTGCTGCTTCATCTTCTTCGCGATGCGAGCCTCGATTCCGTCCTCGTCTTCTCGCGCACCAAGCATGGCGCGGACAAGATCGCGCGCAAGCTGGCGTCGTCCGGCATCAACACGGCCACGCTGCATTCGAACCGCAGCCAGAGCCAGCGCATCGCCGCGCTGAAGGCGTTCAAGGCCGGAACCGTGCGCGTGCTCGTGGCCACCGACATCGCCGCGCGCGGCATCGACGTCGAAGGGATCTCGCATGTCGTCAACTACGACTTCCCGCCGCAGCCTGAGGATTACGTCCATCGCATCGGCCGCACCGGCCGCGCGAAAGCGGTCGGCGACGCCATCAGCTTTGTCACACCCGACGACCGCGGCAATCTGCGCGATCTCGAGCGCTTCATCTCCCGCGGCATTCCGCGCAAGGTGGCCGAGGGATTCGATGCGAGCGCGTACAAAGCGGTTGCGGCGCCGTTGACGTCGTGGCGGCCCTCGCGTCCGCAGGTGCGCAACGCAGCGCCGCGTCCGCCGCGTCCGAATACCTACGCCAGCTCGCGTCCGGCATCACCTTCGCGTTCCGATGGCGGCAACGGACGGACAGCGGTCAATTCGCGTCCGCAATTCTCCGATCGCGGACGCCGCAGGCCGTAGGCCTCGCGTAGTAGGATTCGCGCCCGAGACTTCGCGAGGAGGAATGCTCTTGAAGAACGTCATCTACGCGCTGCTGGCCGTGGCCGTTGTCTCCTGCACGCGCACCAACACCGCCAACAACGAGACGACCACCGCACAAACCGACACCACCATCACGACGACCAGCAGCGCGACAGCGACCGAGGCCACCGTGCCGCCGGCCACGACATCCAGCGCCGCGGCAGAGGAGAACAAACCGATGAGCCAATACGAGAACAAAGTCGCCGAACTGCACACCAGCGCCGGCGAAATCGACATCCGCTTCTATCCGGACGTCGCGCCGAACCACGTGAAAAACTTCATCGACCTCGCCGAGAAAGGCTTCTACAACGGTACGAAGTTCCACCGAGTCATCCCCGGCTTCATGATTCAGGGCGGCGACCCGAATACCGTCTCCGGCTCGCCTTCGACCTGGGGCACGGGCGGTTCGGGCAAGAACGTGTCCGCCGAGTTCAACTCGATCTCGCACAAGCGCGGCATCGTGTCGATGGCGCGGTCGAACGATCCGAACAGCGCGTCGTCGCAGTTCTTCATCGTCGTGGCCGACTCTACCTTCCTCGACAAGCAGTACACCGTCTTCGGTCAGGTCACGAAGGGGATGGACGTCGCCGACACGATCGTCAAGGCGCCGACCGGAGCGCAGGACCGGCCGAACAATCCCACCAGCATCGACAAGATCGTGATCCGCGACGCCAAGCCCGAGGAGCAGGGACCTGCGCCGAAATAGCCCCCGGTTCTTGCAACTGCGGTAACCGATGACCGACGTATCCCTCCCCGACGACGCCGCGGCGTTTCTCACCGAGTGTGTCGGGGAGGGTTGGTCGGCGCGGGCGCTGCCCGGCGACGCTTCCGTCCGCCGCTACTTCCGCGTCGTGCTGCCCGACGGCGTCACGCACATGCTGGCCTGGTATCCCGACGAGGTGCGGCGGGACCTGTCGCGCGTGCTGTCCGCGTATCACGCGGCGTCGAAGCATGCGTATCTGCCGAAGCTGATCCAGCACAGCGACGCGGCCATGCTGCAACAGGATGTCGGCGACGTAACCGCGTTCGATCTCCTGCACCGCGACCGCGAGGAAGGCATCCGCTGGTACCGGAAGGCGATCACGCTGCTGGTCTACTTTCAGAAGGCGGGCGCCGTCGACATCAATCCTCCGTTCACCGGCAACTTCTTCTTCAACGAGCTGGAGATGACGCGCGAGTTCTTTTTCGAGAAGCTGATGACCATCGCCGCCGAGGAGACGCTGGCGCTGAAACCGCTGCTCAGAAGGCTGGCCGATAACATCTCGCGTCATCCATACGTTTTATGTCATCGCGATTATCATGGACAAAATATTCACATTCTTAACGACAAGCTTTACCTGATCGATTATCAGGATCTGAGAATGGGTCCCGACACGTACGACCTGGCCTCCCTCCTGCGCGACCGCGGCGTGGCCCGCATCCTCGGCGAGGAGACGGAGCTGGAACTGGTCGACTACTATGCGGACTGGCGCGTGCACGGCCTGCCGGCACGCACCGAGCTGCCGCAAGGCGAACGGCGGTCGATGCGCCGCCGCTACTTCGAGACCCTTCTGCAGCGTTCTCTCAAAATCCTCGGCACATTTTCAAAACAGCCGCTCGTTCGCGGGCGCATGGGTTACCTCGACTTCATCCCTCCGACGCTGGAGAGTGTCCATCGCTGCATCGACGAGCTGCCGGAGTACGCCGCGCTCGCATCGCTGCTGCCAAAGGACTTCTCCGTCGCGGAGGCGCGTGAGCGAGCGGAAAGGATTCACGATGGCTCAACACAAAATCACGCTTCTGCCCGGTGACGGCATCGGCCCCGAGGTCACCGCCTCGGTGGTCTCGATCATCGAATGCGCCGGAGTCGACGTCGAATGGGAAAAGTACTTCGTCGGCGCCGAAGCCATTTCGCGCTTCGGCGATCCACTGCCGCCCGACGTTCTCGAATCGATTCTTCGCAACAAGGTCGCGCTGAAAGGCCCGGTCACGACGCCGATCGGCACCGGCTTCTCGTCGATCAACGTCCGCCTGCGCAAGACGCTCGATCTCTACGCGAATCTGCGGCCGGTGAAGTCGATGCCGAACATCATCACGCGCTTCGAGAACGTCGACATCATCGTCGTCCGTGAAAATACGGAGGACCTTTACAGCGGACTCGAACACGAGGTCATCCCGGGCGTCGTCGAATCGATCAAGATCATCACGGAGAAAGCCTCCACGCGCATCGCCCGCTTCGCCTTCGAGTACGCTCGCACCCATGGCCGCAAGCGCGTGACCGCGGTGCACAAGGCCAACATCATGAAGTTGTCGGACGGCCTGTTCCTGCAGTGCTTCCGCAACGTGGCGAAGGAGTATCCGAACATCGAGGCGGACGACAAGATCGTCGACAACCTCTGCATGCAGATGGTGATGAACCCGCAGCAGTTCGACATCCTGCTGCTCGAGAATCTCTACGGCGACATCGTTTCCGATCTCGCGGCGGGACTCGTGGGCGGATTGGGCGTCGTGGCCGGCGCGAACATCGGCGAGGCGGGCGCGGTCTTCGAAGCAGTACATGGCAGCGCGCCCGACATCGCCGGCCAGAACAAAGCGAATCCGCTGGCGCTGCTCAAATCCGCTGTCCAGATGCTGCATCACATAGGCGAAACGGCTGCGGCCAGACGCGTCGACGACGCCATCGTGAAGGTCCTCGATTCCGGTCCCGAACATCGCACGCGCGACATCGGCGGCACCGGCACGACCGCCGATTTCACGATCGCGATGTGCGAGACGCTGCGACGCGGCACGAGGGCGGACGACTGAACAAGCCCGACTTCGTCTCCCACTTCCGCGCCGGCCTCGATCACTTCAACGCCGCCGAATTCTGGGATGCGCACGAGTCGTGGGAGACGATCTGGCTCGAAGCGGAGTCGGACGTCCATCGTTTTCTGCAGGGACTCATTCAACTCGCGGCCGCATATCACCACGTGAAGCGCGGGACGTATCCCGGCGGACTGCGCCTTTTCGACGCAGCGCTGGAGAAGTTGAATGACTTTCCCAAACGCTGGTGCGGCATCGATCGGACGTCGGTCGAAGAGGCCGCGCGGCATCACAGAGAGTGGGTTGCAACGCTTCTTGTGCAAGGTGCGACAGCCGCGCGGCTCGATGCCGCCGGGTTTCCGCAAATTTCTCCCGATGACTCGCCGATGCCGCCATTTGAACACTGGTGAAGGAGCGCCTGATCTCATACAATCCGGCGCATCCCCAACACCGAACGCCACAAGTAGCCGAGGATCCAAATGCAGGAAATCGATCAACGGGACCGTGAGCTGCTGGGTGCCCTGCAAAGTGAGATTCCCCTGGTTTCAACGCCGTTCGCCCTCATCGGACAGGCGATCGACATGTCGGAAAAAGAAGTCATCAAGCGCATCGAGCGCTTGAAGCGCGATGGCCTCGTGCGCCAGCTGGCCGCGCAGTTCGACGCGCGCGCCCTCGGCTATCGATCGTGCCTCGTGGCCGCCAAAGTCGATCCCGAACGGATCGATGACGCCGCGGCGACGATCAACGCGCATCCCGGCGTGACGCAGAACTACCGCCGCAACAACGATTTCAATCTCTGGTTCACGATCGCCGTCACGCCGACGTCGATCCTCGGCCTCGACAAAACCGTCGAGCTCCTCGGCGACGAAGCAGGATGCGACGCCGTCCGTCCGCTGCCGACTCTCAAGCAATTCAAAGGAAGCAACGACGCGGACGAATCGCATGGCGATGCTGAGCTGGCGCCGCTGACGCCGTTGGAAATTGAATCCGTCCGTCTGCTGCAGCGCGATCTGCCGCTTCAGCCGCGGCCGTTCGAAGCGATGGCACGCACGAATGGAGTCGCTGCCGATGAGCTGCTGGCCGCGGCGAAGTCACTGCTCAAGCGCGGCTACATCCGCCGCTACGGTGCGGTCGTGCCGCCGCGCAAGTCCGGCTTCGGCGCAAGTGCGATGGGCGTGTGGGCCGTCAAAGGCGATGGCGTCGACACCGTCGGCGTAAAAATGTCGCAGAACAAAGCGGTCTCGCACTGTTACCTCCGCCCTGTCTACGACGACTGGCCCTACAACCTCTACACGATCGTGCACGGCCGCTCGGTCGATGAGTGCGAGTCGATCATCAACGACATCGCCATCGATACCGGCGTCGACGACAAGCAGGCGCTCTATCCGACGCGCGAGTACAAGAAAGCGCGCATCAATCTCTTCTCCACCGAAGCCGACGAGTGGGATGCCGCGCACGGCGCGCACGCCGCGGCCAGCGCAGCGTCGTAAACGAAGGGTGTAGGGAGTTGGGTGGGGGGAGTCGGAACACTCCGACGCTTCAGACTTTGCCCACTCCCCACTCCCCACGCCGTCTCTATTTGATGTTCTCGGGGAAAACGCTGATCCGGCTATTCGCCTTCAGTTCGTTCGTGAGCCGCGCCACCGCGTTGACGACGTCGGTCGCTTTCTGGGTCATCAGATACTCGCGCACGCCGTTCTTCACAGCGTCGAACGGTTCAACACCGGCCGGCTCTTTGCCTTCGACATAGATGAGGTGATAGCCGAACTTCGTGTGGACGACGCCGCTGATCACTCCCGGCT
>JBAVBF010000775.1:0-3486 GCA_049586115.1 Thermoanaerobaculia bacterium
ACCGGATTGGGCAAATCGTTCGAGGTGATCTTTGTCGAGGATTGCGGAGGTGATCGAAGCTGGCAGATCATCGCCTCGCTCAAGGAAACCTATCCAGCCGAAATCGTGGCGATCAAGCTTGGCAGGAACTTCGGACAGCACAATGCCACATTATGCGGCTTTCATCACGTACGCGGGCGCTTCGTCATTACGATCGACGACGATCTGCAGGTGCTGCCCGAGGATATCCCGCGGCTGATCGAGGAACAGGAAGGCTCCGGCGCCGACCTCGTATACGGCTATTTTGCTGATAAGCAGCACAATTTCGTACAAAACCTGGGCAGCCTCGCAATTCAGAAGGCCTGCGAGATCACGTTCGGCAGCCGCGGCAAAGGGTCTTCATTTCGGCTGATGGCGGCATCCCTTGCCGGAAAGATCGCATCGCATGACCAGAGCTTTGTCTTCATCGACGGGCTGGTTTTCTGGTACACCCAGTATGTCTCGCGAGTGCTCGTGAGGCATGAGCCCCGCCAGCATGGCAGGTCCGGCTATTCGCTCTTCAAACTGGTCGCGCTTGCGTTGCACATGTTCTTCAATTTCACGGCGCTGCCTCTGCGATGGGTGACCTACCTCGGCATTCTGAGCTCTACAGTGAGCCTGACGCTCGGTGTCGTGTTCTTCGTCCGGGCATTCATCTACTCCGTTCCGCTCGGCTGGTCCTCGCTCGCCGTCTCGCTTTTCTTCGTTGGCGGGGTCATTCTGCTGGTTCTCGGGATCGTAGGAGAGTACATCAGCCGGATTTTCGCTCTCAATAATGCCCGGCCACAATTCTCAATCAAAGAGATTCATTGAGGAGCGGCATATCTTTCAGCACGACACGAAACTCGAACCGCCGCTGAGTCCGTCCGATTACGTGAGCGATGACGCGTTCCGCCGTGAACAGGCGATGGTGTTCGACAGGGAATGGCATTTCGCCGGTCTGACGACGCAAATACCGCGCGCCGGTGATTATCTGAGCGTCGAAGCGCATGGAGTGCCGGTGGTGGTCCGCAATGCCGGCGGCGGGATTCGCGCCTTTGTCAACATCTGCGCGCACCGTCATTGCGCCGTCGTTCCCGTCGGCGCCGGACACGGCGACACGCTGCGTTGCCAGTACCACGGCTGGGAGTATGGCGATGACGGCAAGATCGCGAAGATCACCGACGGAGTTTCCTTCAAAGGCATTCGTGCAAAGGAATTTCAGCTCGAGCCGTGCCGGCTGGAAACGCTTGGCTCCTTAATATTCGTCAGTTTCCATGCAGAGACGAAGAGTCTTCGCGAATCACTCGGCGAGATGGCCGCGGAGCTCGACCACTTTTTCGGAAATCACCGCCAGATCTGGCGCTGGGTCAGCGACTATCCCGTCAATTGGAAGATCGTCGTCGAAAATGCGGTCGAGAGTTACCACGTGCCGATGATTCATCCGGGCACGTTCATGGACTACAAGAGGGAGGAGCACCACGAGCACACCCTCCGCCCGGCATTTACCAGCTATCTCGATACCGCGCCGATGGGGACTTCGATCACCGATCGCGGATTCCAGGCGTTCACAAGAATGACCGCTCCGAAAGTTCATTTCGAACGGGCGAAGCACATTCACATCTTTCCTAACCACCTGATCGAGGTCCGCGAGGTGTACTCGCTCTTCTCGACCGTCGAGCCGCTTGGGCCGCAGCAGACGCGTTTCACCAGCCTGGGATTCCTGCCGCGGGACATCAAATTTCCGCTGCTGATGCGCCCTCTCCAGTACTTGTTCGGTGTCGCGTTGACGACAATGGCGAAAAGGATCATGGGGGAGGACACCGGGATCTGGAGCGAGGTGCAGCGCGGCTTGGATCACAGCCGCTACGCCGGAGTTCTCAGCCGCCGTGAAGAACGTGTGTATGCATTTCAACGCTATCTTTCCGACGCGATGGGGACGCAGCCGTGACCTTCATCCCGTTCAACAAACCTTCCGTCGAAGGGCGCGAGCTGGAGTACGTTCGCGAGTCGATTGCCAACGGACATATCTCCGGCGATGGCGCCTTCACGAAGCGGGCGAACGCGATGCTGGAGTCGATCATCGGCGCGCCGAAGGTGCTTCTTACGACTTCGTGCACGCACGCGCTGGAGATGGCCGCCATCCTGCTCGATTTCGCGCCGGGCGACGAAATCATCATCCCTTCCTTCACCTTCGTTTCCGGAGTCAACGCGTTCGTGTTGCGCGGCGCGGTGCCGGTGTTCGCCGACATCCGGCCCGACACGCTCAACATCGACGAGACGCAGATTGAATCGCTGATCACACCGCGGACCCGCGCCATCGCTCCCGTGCACTACGCCGGAGTCGGTTGCGAAATGGACGTCCTTTGCGACATCGCCCGCCGGCATGGACTGGAGATCGTCGAAGACAACGCGCACGCTCTTTTCGGACGCTATCGCGGCCGGAACCTCGGGACGTTCGGACGGATGGCCACGCAGAGTTTTCACGAGACCAAGAACATCAATTGCGGCGAAGGCGGCGCGCTGGTCATCAACGATCCGGCGCTCATCGAGCGCGCCGAGATCGTGCGCGAAAAAGGGACGAACCGCAGCCGCTTCTTCCGCGGACAGGTCGACAAGTACACCTGGGTCGACGTCGGATCGAGCTATCTGCCGTCCGACATGCTCGCCGCGTATCTGGTCGGCCAGTTCGAGATGGCGGAAGTCATTCAGGCGAAGCGGCGGGGCGTGTGGGAGCGGTATGACGAAGCGCTGGCCGGCTGGGCGGCCCAACACGGCGTGACGCGGCCGGCCGTTCCGGAGCATTGCGAGCAGCCGTATCACATGTACTACCTGCTCTTCCCCTCGCTCGAAGATCGCCAGTCGGTGATCGCCCATCTGCGGCAGCGCGACATCGTGGCAGTGTTCCACTACCTCCCGCTCAACGCCTCGGAGATGGGCACGCGCTTTGGCGGCCATGCCGGGCAGTGTCCGGTCACGGAGAGCGTCAGCGACCGGCTGCTTCGGCTGCCGTTCTACAACAACCTCACGGCCGATGAGCAGAGCCGCGTCGTCGACGCGATCCATTCGTGGCGTCGATGAAGCGCGCGCTGATCGCCATCATCCTGCTGCTGGACGCGGCGATCCTCGTCTACCTCGGCGGCGGAGCCGTCGCAGCGGCGATTTTCGCCGTTTTTGTCGCGGCGTTTTTTCTGCCGGCGGTTGCGCTTTTGATGCGGCTTCCGACTCTCCGCGCGATGCCCGCCGATCTACGGCTGACCGCCGCTTCCGTTCTGGCCGTCATCATCGCCGTGCCGTGGTTTTTCGCGCGGAAAGCGGTGCCGATTCCGCCGGCGATTGCGGACGTCGCACTTTGCTTGATCCTGTCGGTTGCGGCGGCGAAATTCGGGCAGCTCGCGGCGACGATCCGTGAGCTTCGGCCGCTGCTGATCCGCTCACGAGTCGTGATCGCCGTGCTTCCGTCGTTGTTTGCGCTGGTGTGGCTCGGAT
>JBAVBF010000776.1:0-2200 GCA_049586115.1 Thermoanaerobaculia bacterium
GCGCGATGCCTCGGGCGTTGCCGGACTGCGAAGGATGCGATTACCGGATGATGCCGATGCTCGCCACGTCGAAGACTCCGCCGCCAATCCACTGCCCGCTCAGTTCCACATATTCGCCACGGCGAAGGGTGCGGAGCGAGCGGCCATTGACGTCCGCGGTGACGAGACGGCCGGAAGCCTGGTCGCGAAGCCAAACGGTTCCGGTGCGGTAATCGACACGGTCGACCACGCCACGAACGAAGCCGTCGCTGTATCCGTACGCCGTTGGCCAGCTCACCGCGTCGGCGTAAATCGATCCGCCGCGGAAGATGCCGCCGAGGTTGATGGAGACGCCGACGCGAAGGTCGCGGGCGCGATTGCCGAACTTCGACTGGGGAACCCAGAACGACTGTCCGCGATCGAGTTGCACACGATATCCGTCGCGCTCGCGACTGAACGAGCTCACCTTGCCGGTGGCGTTGATGCGCTGATTCTCGCGATAGGCGTTGTTGTTGGATGAACTGCCGGCGTTGCCGCGCTGGTAGCTGCCCTGCGTGTTGTTGTTGTACGTCTGGTTGCCGTTGCCGCGCTGAGCGTTCACCTGCGCGTTGTTGGAGTCCTGACGATTACCGTTGCCGCGCTGGCTCGCCTGTCCGTTGCGATTGTTGTTGGCGTTGTTTTGGTTCCAGCTTCCGCGCGACTGCGCGAAGGCCGGCGTTGTCAGAAGAAGGGCGATCGCGCCCGCTCCCGCCGCTTTCGTTGCCCACTGCGTCACTGTCGTTTTCATTTGGTTCTCCTTTGAGTTGCACACGGAGAGACAAGATGACTGCGACGCTTCTTTCGCTCAAATCACGAGCTGCACGCGCGTGTCACGACGTGCGAATTCCGGCGATGAAGTGCATCACACCTCGCCGCGAAAGCGATCGGCCATCCAGTCGCGACGGGCCTCGTCGTCGCGCGCGGAGTAGAGGTACTTCGTCCAGGCCTTCTGCTCGTGAATGACGGCGCCGAGCTCCCATACGCAGAAGACCGGCTTGTGCCGCTCCTTCGGAAAGAGCGCGAACGGAGTGTCGCCGTCTTTGGCGTACGTCGTTTCCCACAGCTCATTCGCATTGCGCCACGTGCAGACGATGAGAAAGAAGAAGGACTCGCCGCAGAGGTGAAGGATGACGAATCCGAGGTCGCCGTCGATTGCGAGGTCGGGATCGTTGCGCAGGAAGTCGCGCGCCTCGTTTTGCACGGCGTCCGGGATCGCCGATTCCGCGCGATGGATGTCGTACCACTTCAAGTGCGCATCGCCGAGGATGAGATCGTCGTTCGGAGCGATGAGTTTCGGATAGTGCTTGTAGGAGTCGGGGACATTGAATGTCGTTGCGGCCATGGCCAGATCATATGGAAGTACGCTATCGAAATGATCATCGACGCCATCCGGCGGTTCTTTGCGGAGCACGACATTCGCGGACCGATCGTCGCCGCGGTTTCAGGTGGTGTCGACTCGACGGCGTTGCTCGTCGCGCTGGTGGAAGTTGATATCGAGTTCAGCGCGGCGCACGTCAATCATCAACTTCGGGGCGCGGAATCGGATGACGACGAGGCGTACGTTCGAGAGCTCTGCGCGCGCTACGACATCGCGCTGCACGTTGCCGATGGAACGCTCGATCCCGCGGCCGTCCGGCATCGCGGGATCGAGGCGGCGGCGCGTGAGGTGCGGCATGCGCGGCTGCGAGAAATCGCCGGACACTTGCCGATCGCCACCGCGCATCAGAAAAACGATCAGGCGGAGACTGTGGTCATGCGGCTGATGACGGGCGGCGGCATGGCGGCGTTGCGCGGGATTCATCCGGTTCGCGAAGATGGTGTTATCCGGCCGCTGCTGAACGTTACGCGTGCGGAGATCGAGGAGTTTCTCAAGGAGCGCAAGATCACGCCGCGGTTCGACCGCTCCAACGCCGATCCGCGGTTTCTTCGCAATCGCATTCGCGCCACGCTGCGCGACTTCGATCCGAGCGTCATCGACAATCTCGCCGCGGTGGCCGATCACGCGCGCCAGCAGTGGCCGTTGCTGGAACGCGCCATCGATGCTGCAGAAGACGTCGTCGCGACGAATGAGGGAACGCGCTTCCGTTCGATGCCGGACGATCCGTGGATCCGTCAGGCGCTGCTGCTGCGGCACATCCGGAGACTCGATCCCGAGGGGCGTGATGTCTCCGCACCCGATCTG
>JBAVBF010000777.1:0-5962 GCA_049586115.1 Thermoanaerobaculia bacterium
CCGCCGGACGCCGGCTTTTCAGCTGGATGTCCGACCTCGGCATCGACGAAGCGACGTTCCGCGAGCGCGTCCACATCTCCGCGGTGATCCGCTGCTTTCCCGGCAAGGACGCGAAGAGCGGCGGCGATCGCGTCCCGGACGAGGAGGAGATCGCCCGCTGCGGCGCGCATCTCGATCGCGAGATCACGATCCTGAAACCGCGACTCCTGATTGCCGTCGGAACGCTGGCGTCGCAACAATTGATCGGAATCGCGCAGTTGAAGGATGCAGTCGGGCGAATGCATCGCGCAAAACGCGCAGGGCGCACGTTCGACGTGATCGTGCTCCCGCATCCGTCGGGACGTTCGACATGGTTGAACAAGCCGGAGAACGCCGCGTTGATGCGCGAGTCGCTGCGATTGATCGCAGCGCATCCGGCGTTTGTGGCGACGTTCTCGAAGTGAGTAAGGTTTTTTTCACGCGGAGCCGCGGAGGCGCGGAGAGAAGCAGAGATGTTCTCCGCGCCTCCGCGTGAAAACGTCCCCTTCATGCACTCGCGATCGTGGAATCGAGCAGAGCCTTCCACCCCGCCACATCCGCAGGCATCACGGGCGATTGCATCGAAGGCATGCCAGCCAGTTCGAGCAACTCACCCGGCTTCACATTGCCGGACTTTCCGCGAAGCAACCCGCGCACGTAGGCCTGCGCTGCAACTTCGCCGCGGCGCGCGAGGATGTGTTCGAAGTAGAGCCACTTCTCGTCCCAGCAGACGATGCGCGAGCGGATGGTGAAGCGCTCGAAGGGCAGCAGCGATTTTTTGTAGCGGATGAACGTCGCGCCGACCATCGGCCGCCATCCGCGTTTCAGCACCGGCCGCAGCATCCGCATGCGGGCCAGGATTTCGACGCGTCCGATGTCCATCATGCTCAGGTAGCGGCCGCTGTTCATGTGCATGTTCAGGTCGAGATCGTTCGGCCAGACGCGCATGGCGATGACGCAGTCGTCGAGGATGCCGAGTCGCCGGCGAAAGCGGCTCTTGAAGACGGCGAACAGGAAGCGGAAGAGAACGACCACCGTGGGGCAGGATATCGCCTGGGAGCGCGGGCGAGACGCCCGCGTTGCCAGGTCAATTCAAATCGAACAGCAGCGCTTCGCCATCGCCCGCGATCGTCACCTGCGATTCATTCTCGATTACCGCACCATCGCCGGCGCGCAACTCTTCGCCGTTCAGTGTGATCGCGCCGCGCGCAACCTGCAGCCAGCCGTAGCGGTTCGGACGAAAGTCGAACGTGACGCTGCCATCGCGAAGCGTGGTCGTGTAGAGATCGACGTCCTGATGGATCGTCAGCGATCCGTCGCGGCCGTCGTGCGACGCAACCAGTCGCAGGCGATTCTCGCGTTCGGACGCAGCAAACGCCTTCTGTTCGTACGACGGCGTAATCCCGCGCCGCTCCGGCAGGATCCAGATCTGGAGAAAGTGCACCGGCATCGCCGACGCGTTTTTCTCGCTGTGCATCACGCCGGTGCCGGCGCTCATCCGCTGCACTTCGCCGGGACGGATCACCGAGCCCGTGCCCATCGAGTCGCCGTGTCCGAGCTCGCCTTCGAGCACGTACGAGATGATCTCCATGTCGCGATGGCCGTGCGTGCCGAAGCCGCGTCCCGCCTCGACGCGGTCCTCATTGATCACGCGCAGCGAACGGAATCCCATGAAATCGGGATCGTGGTAATCGGCAAACGAAAACGTGTGGTACGTGTCGAGCCAGCCGTGGTCGAAATGGCCGCGCTCCTCAGCCCTGCGCACTCGGATCATGGAACCCTCCTGCCCCTCGAAAACAGAATCGTATTCCGTGCTACAAACGTACCGATGCTCGACGATGCGCCGCGGCGGAAGATGAACGAACGCAGTGGGCGGCACTTGTGCGTGCGATGCCTGGCCGAGGTGGAGGCGGAGGAGTTTTTCCGCAACGACCATTTGTGCGACAAGTGCGCGGCCGATGGCGACTATCCGCTGGCGTCGACGCCGGAACCGAAGCGGAAGAAGAATGCGCGCTAGAGTCGCCGTCATCCACGACTGGCTGACCGGAATGCGCGGCGGCGAGCACGTCCTCGAAGCGATCCTCGATCTCGTTCCGGACGCGGAGCTTTTCACGCTGTTTCATTTTCCAGGCAGCGTGTCGAAGGCGATCGAGTCGCATGCGATTCACACCTCGCGACTGCAATCGCTGGCGACGCGCGTCCGCGACTACCGCACGCTCCTTCCGCTCTTTCCTCGCGCCGTGCGGCAGTGGGATTTGAGCGGATTCGACCTCGTCATCAGCTCCAGCCACGCCGTCGCCAAGGGCGTCGAGGCCCGCGGCAAACCGCATCTCTGCTATTGCCACACGCCGATGCGCTACATCTGGGACCGTTTCGACGACTACTTTCCGCGCGGACCGAAGCGGATTCTGGCGAAGCCGGTGGCGGCGCGATTGCGGCGGTGGGATGTGGCGGCGTCGAAGTCGGTCACGCGCTTCGTAGCGAATTCGAACTTCGTCCGCGAGCGCATTCGCATGTACTACGACCGCGACGCGACGGTAGTCCATCCGTTCGTCGACGAGGCATTTCTCCAACCGCCGCTGAACCGGCATCGCGACGATTTCCACGTCGTCGTTTCCGCGCTCGTTCCGTACAAACACATCGAGCTGGCCATCGACGCGGCCGCCGATCGCCGGCTCGTGGTCATCGGCGGCGGTCCGCTTCTCGACACGCTCCGCGCCCGCGGCGGACCCAACGTTCAGTTCCTCGGCCACGTATCGAGGGACGTGATCATCGATCACCTCGGCCGCGCCCAAAGCCTGATCCTTCCCGGCGTCGAAGACTTCGGCATCACGCCACTGGAGGCGATGGCGCTCGGTACGCCGGTCGTGGCCCTCGGCACAGGCGGCGTGCGCGACTCTGTAGTCAACGGCGTGACGGGGATTTTTTTCGAGGAGGCGGCGGTACACTCGCTCCGCGCGGCGCTCGACGAGGCGCAACATCGCGCGTGGGATCGCGCAGCGATTCGCGCACACGCGGCGCAGTTCTCGCGCGAACGGTTCCATCGCGAGATGCGCAGCGAGATCGAGCAGGTCATGACGTGATCGAGAAAAAACATCGGACGCTGTCATCGATCTACCTGATCAACGATGCCGTGGCATCGAATCTGGCGATGCTCTGCGCGTGGTTCCTGCGCTTCAGCCTGAAGATCATCCCGGTCACGAAAGGGCAGCAGGAAGTCGAGACGTATCTGCAGCTGCTGCCGATCGTGACGATCGTTTTTCCGCTCGCATTCGCGGTGCAGGGGCTCTATCGAATCCGTCCGACGCGCTCGAAAACGGAGGAGTGGCTGTCGGTTGCCATCGGTTCGATCGTAGCCACGGTCGTTTTCTCCGGCGTGCTGCTGTGGGTTCGCCCCGGCCGTCCGGACGTTCTCTACTCGCGCGCCACGCTGGCAATTTTTCTCCTCTGCGCGATCGTCTTCGTCATCATCGGCCGCGCCATCGTGCGCGTGATCGTCGAGCGCGGACATCGCGGCGGCAGGCGGCTCGATCGCGTCCTCATCGCCGGCAGCGGCGAGCTGGCCCGCGCCGTCGTCGAGCGTGTGAACGGGCATCGCGAGTTGGGGTTTCTCGTGGTCGGCTATTTGCGAAATGGTGAAGAGTCGAAGCTCGACCTCCCATGCCTCGGCAGCATCGATCAGGCCGAGCAAGTCATCGCCGCACAGAACATCGACCACGTCTTTGTCGCGCTGCCGCATGCATCGTCCGAGGCGATGATGGCGCTGCTCGACCGGCTGGTGCGGAGCGTCGTCGCAATCCACGTCGTTCCCGACCTGCTGCAGTTCATGGTGCTTCGTTCGCGTGTCGAAGATCTCGACGGACTGCCGACCATCAACCTCTCCGAAACGCCGCTGGAAGGTTGGAGCCGATTCCTCAAACGCGGCTTCGATCTCGTCGTTGCTACGGTCGCGCTGATCGTTTTCTCGCCGGTGATGCTGATCGTCGCCATCGCCATCAAGCTCGGCGATCGCGGACCGATCTTTTACAGACAGGAACGGATGGGACTGGACGGCAAACCGTTCGAGATCGTCAAGTTCCGCTCGATGCGCGTCGGCGCCGAAAAAGACACCGGCGCGAAATGGGCGGAGAAGAATGATCCGCGCCGCACCCGCGTCGGCCGGTTCATCCGCGAGACTTCCCTCGACGAGTTGCCGCAACTTTTCAACGTCCTCCTCGGCGACATGAGCGTGGTCGGTCCGCGTCCCGAGCGCCCGCAGTTCGTCGAACAGTTCCGCGCCGAGTTCCCGCACTACATGCTCCGCCACAAAGTCCGCGCCGGCATCACCGGATGGGCGCAAGTGCACGGCTGGCGCGGCAATACGTCGATCCGCATGCGCATCGAGCACGACCTCTACTACATCGAGAACTGGTCGTTGATGCTCGATCTGAAGATCCTCTTCATGACGCTGATTCACGGGCTGAAGCACGAGAACGCGTACTAAGCCGGCACGGCCGGCAGCGTTGGTTGCCCAAGGCTCCGTCGCCATCCCGCTATTTAACGATCGCTCCGGATCGGCCCCATATAATCCGCCCCTCTCATGGGCAAAAACTCCGAAACTCTCTTTCAACGCGCGCAGGAAACGATCCCCGGCGGCGTCAACTCTCCCGTTCGTGCATTCAAAGGCGTCGGCGGCACGCCGCTCTTCGTCGACATGGCGCAGGGCTCGCGCATCTTCGACGCCGACAATCTCCAGTACATCGATTGCGTCGGCTCCTGGGGCCCGATGATCCTCGGCCACGGTCATCGCTACGTCGTCGAGGCAGTGAAAAAAGCAGCCACGCGCGGCTTTTCCTTCGGTGCGCCGACCCTCGGCGAAATCGAGCTGGCCGAGATGATCGTGCAGGCGATTCCGTCGATCGAAATGGTGCGCCTCGTCAATTCCGGCACCGAGGCCACGATGAGCGCGCTGCGGCTGGCGAGGGCGGCGACCGGTCGAAAGAAGATCATCAAATTCGACGGCGGCTATCACGGCCACGTCGACTCGCTGCTCGTCAAAGCCGGCAGCGGCGGTGCGACGTTCAACATCCCCGACTCCGCCGGCGTGCCGAAGGAAGTGACGGAGCTGACGATCAGCGTCCCGTTCAACGACCTCGATGCCGTACGCACTGTGATCGATAACGAAGTTGCGGCGGTCATCGTCGAGCCGGTCGCCGGAAACATGGGCTGCGTCCCGCCGTCCGAGGGATTCCTCCTTGGTTTGCGCGACCTCTGCACGAAAAACGGCGCGTTGCTGATCTTCGATGAGGTGATGACCGGATTCCGCGTCGCATACGGCGGCGCGCAATCGATCTTCGACATCAAGCCCGACATCACCACGCTCGGCAAGATCATCGGCGGCGGTATGCCGATCGGTGCCTACGGCGCAAGCAAGGAGCTGATGCAGCTGGTCTCGCCGCTCGGCCCGATGTACCAGGCCGGAACGCTTTCAGGCAATCCGGTCGCCGTCGCGGCGGGCAAGGCGACGTTGGGCGTGCTCAAGAACTCATCGATCTACGCCGACCTCGAAGAACGCTCCAGCGAATTCGAAACGGGCGTCGTCAAAGCCGCGGAGAAACACGGCGTCCCGCTGACGGTCAACCGCGCCGGATCGATGTGGACGATCTTCTTCACCGAGGGGCCGGTCACCGACTACGAGTCGGCGAATCGTTCCAACCGCGACAAATTCGCGCGCTTCTTCCACCTCATGCTCGGCGAAGGCGTCTACCTCCCGCCGTCGCAGCTCGAAGCGGCGTTTTTCTCCGCGGCGCACGCGAAGAAAGACATCCTGCAATTGATCGAGCGCGTCGATCGGGTGTTGAAGAAGATCGCCTGGGAGTTCGAGAAGTAGTGGCGTCATTGTCATCCTGAGCCGCCGAAGCCGCGAAGCGGCGCAGGACGGTCGAAGGACCCCCCGATGCTTGCC
>JBAVBF010000778.1:0-7217 GCA_049586115.1 Thermoanaerobaculia bacterium
GGACAAGGTGACGGCGTTCGCGAACAGCCTGAAGTTCACGATGGCATCGCGGAAAGCCAACCTCGCCGCCGACGCTCTGCAAATCTACTCGATTGCAAAGGGCGTTGCCCGCGATCCCGGCGCCGCTGCCGTCGCATCGCTCGTCTCAAATCTCAAGCGCGATCTCGGCCGCCGTGGCCGCGCAAAGGGTTCTGCCGCTGCTACGCCTAAACCGGCGCCGCAGCCCGCGGGACCGGTCACGACTGCTCAGCAGGAGGGGCGTGCCGCGTGAGTTGCCCGGCCGCGCGACTACGCGGCCAGGCTTCGTCACGCAGCGCTCTTCTGAAGAAAAGGAGCATCGTGCATGCGAACCATATCGCAGCAACACGTCTGCTCGGTCATTCCTTGGCACATCCTGACGAACGTCGCCGAGCAGGCCGAACACGAAGCACGAGACGACGCCCGATCGACACTCGATCACATGCGCGAGCTGGCGACGGAACGGGTGCGTACGTTCATGGAAGGAGCAGCGCCTGCTACTGCAGTCGCCGCGTCTCCGAAGAAACGACGCAACGTTTACGACGCGCAGCACTCGCACAAGCTCCCGGGCAAGCTCGTGATGAGCGAGCACAAACCACGCAGCGCAGACGTTGAAGTCGCCGAAGCCTACGACGGGTCGGGTGCGACGTTCGACTTCTACGCGCAAGTTTTCTCCCGCAAATCCATCGACGACCGCGGCATGCGTGTCGACTCCACCGTTCACTACGGAACGCGATTCGACAACGCCATGTGGAACGGCCATCAGATGGTCTACGGCGACGGCGACGGGCGGCTCTTCAACCGCTTCACCGCGTCGCTCGATGTCATTGGCCACGAGCTCACGCACGGTGTCACTCAGTTCACCGCGGCTTTGGGCTACAACGGCCAGACAGGCGCCCTCAACGAGCACATCTCCGATGCGTTCGGCATCATGGTCAAGCAGTTCAAGCTCGGCCTGACTGCCCACGAATCTGATTGGCTCATCGGCGCCGAGCTGTTCGCTCGCGGCGTTCACGGCAAGGCTGTGCGCTCGATGGCTGCTCCGGGTACGGCATACGACGACCCGGTTCTCGGCCGCGATCCGCAGCCCGCGCACATGCGCAACTACGTCGATACGCCCGAGGACAACAGCGGCGTCCACATCAACTCCGGCATCCCGAACCACGCTTTCTACCTCGCAGCCGTCGCGCTCGGAGGCAGGACGTGGGAGGTGTTGGGGCGCATCTGGTACGAGACGCTGACGCAGCGCCTCACGTCCGACGCTGACTTCAGCGACTTCGCGCGGGCCACGGTCGACATTGCCGGTGAGCTGTACGGCAATGGCGGCCGGGTGCAGCGTGCCGTCGCCGACGCCTGGTCGTCGGTAGGTCTCGCGGTGCCCCTCTTTGACGCGCCGCGCATTCCGGTCAAGCGTCCAGCCGAACGTCCGGCGGCCGCGGTCCGCATGCTGCCGAAGTGGCGGCAGCGGCCGACGCGCTGACGTTCATCCGAACAACCTCTAACCCACTCAAACGTGACTTTCTCACGAAAGGAGAACCACACCATGAGCACAATGGAACAAGAAGCCTCGACCAAGGGCGTGTCGTTCAAACACATCGACAAGGCCGTCAAGACGCTGAGCATCGACAAGATGGAGCAGGAGAACGCCCTGCTGCCGGACAACCTCAGCGGCCGCGTTCAGAAGCTGGTGAAGGTCTACAGCAGCATCAAGCCGCTGCTCACCGTCGTTGCCGCGCTGCCGATTATCCCGGCGACGTGGCGCGCGGCGCTGGCCATCTTCACGCAGGCCGTCGAGGCGGTCGTTTCCTCGCCGGAGATCGACCCCGACTTCAAAGCGGGGAAGGACCTCTGAGGGGTGCGCCATGACGATTCGCAAAGTCGGTCGTGACGCCATCTCAGGGCGCTTCATCCCGCTCGAAAAGACGCGGCGCTTTCCCGGTACGACGGTCGTGGAGACGGTCGAGGTGCCCAAGCGGCGCCGCGCCCGCACCACTCGTCGCCGTGCCGCTTCTCATCTGAAGCAGGAGAAGCAGAACCGCTAACGCAGTTCAACCGGTGGGGCGCGCGCGTGTCGCGCGCCTCACCACTTCGGAGAACATCATGAACATCACCAACTATCCACTAAAGCGCGGCCAGTGGTACGAGGAGCCGACAAAGAAACAGTACGTCGTGTGGCACGGCACCGAAGGCCGCACGCGCAACACGCCGGCGTCGGGCCGGCCTGGTCGCGCGACCACATCGATCGATGCATGGAATCTCGACGCGAACCGCGTTGGCGCGCCGTACCTCGTCGATCGCGACGGAACGATCATCAAAACCTTCGATGATGCCGGCTGGATTTACCACCTGGGCCTGAACGGGACCAAGGGCCGCTACGACCGCTCCGCCGTCGCGATCGAGTTCGCGAACGAAGGTCCGCTCACGCTCGACGGCGATCGCCTGTACGCCTTCGGCATGAACACGCCGAACACGATCTACACCGGCTTGCACTTCGCGGCCGAGTGGCGCGACCGCGGCTACTTCGCGGAGCTGGACGAAGCGCAGATCGACGCTGGAATCGAGCTCACGCTCGACATCTGCCGGCGTCACGAAATCGACCCGGTGTTCTACTACCCATCAACGGTTTTCGATTTTCCGCGCTGCTTTCAGGTAGCGACGATCGTCTGCCACTCCAATTGCCGGAAGGACAAACTGGATCTTTGCCTGCCGGATTGGGTGTTCCAGAAAATTGAGGCCGCGGGCATCCGTCTGCAGTCGTGAACTCGTCGGCGTGTGGCGTCTCACGCTGGAGACGCCGCACGCGCGGCCTCTCAGTAGCCCAACAATTCGTACTGGAGCTGCCGCGCCTGTTGCGGGTTCTCGGTAAACGGCAACATCTTCGCCAGGCGCAGCTTGTCGTGAATCTTCTCAACGCCTTTGTCGATCTTCAATTCGTTGATCACGGTATGCAGCACTGCCTCGTACGCATTTGCTGCGATCCCGAGGGCGTTCCCGCACATCGCGATGAACACGTCCGCGTCGAGATTTGTCACGCCGGCAAGTCCAGCGTGCGTCTGCCAGCTCAGGCGCGGGTACTCCACTTCATAGGTCTCATCAAAGGGTGCCTTCAACTTGTCGACGCGCTCCCGCAGATTCAACCCAGACCAGTGTTCAACCTTCTTCAAGTTGGGCCACAACGCCTGCCTGCGCGCATCGATCGCCGGCTGCCTCGCCTGAATATGGTCCTCGTACACCTGTGTATCGTCGATCTCGACAGATGGATTTGCGTTCTTGAACTTGACGATGTTCCTCGCGGCGCGCAGGCGCTCCACATCGGAGAAGGCCAGCATCTTCTCGACGCCGTCAGTGACGACATCCAGCAGGCGGATATCGACTGACAATTCGAACATCGCTCGCGCCGCCATCGAGATTGCCTGAAAGTGCTGCGCGTCCTTCGGCAACTGAAGCGTCGAGGCGTTTGCCGCGGTTCTGTAGTACACCCCCGTAAAGCACACGTCCCGCGGGGTCGGTGATATCAGACCTTTGACGACACCCCGAACCTCAAGCAGGTCGAACTTCTGCAGGCTCATTAGGACACCGTGCATGCGGCCGACGAGGCCGATCACTTCATCGTGCGTAACTACCGACATGTTCCACTCCCTTTACCGTCTACCTGTTGCGAAATCATGGCGGACGCGCGCCGAGTCTCTGGCGCACGCCCGTGGAAACACCCTGCCGCTCGCATCGCTTCCTGGGGATCGATCCGGTCGGGCGCGGCTCGATGTGCGAAACAGTTCCCATCAATGGTTGGACGCTCGCGGCGGGCGAAGTCCCAGTACGATGGCAGCATGCTAGGGTTGGAATCGCAGTGCTATCGGGCCATCAACAGAAGCTACTTCTTCCGTTTCGGCATCCAAAAAGATGCGTTCTCCACAACCTTCGTGAATCGCGGAAACTCTGGACCGATAGGACACGAATAGACGCCTGTATATTTAGCCGGCCTCTCGGTGCGATGAAAAACGAGCTGCGCGATCGGTAATCCGGGTAAGAGGACGAGAGGTACTTCGCCCTCGTTGATGATCTCCAGCGTGATGCATCCGCGAAATCCCGGGTCAACCTTGGTCGCCGTAGCTATGATCAAGCCTGTACGACCCCAAGTAGACTTGCCAACTACATAAGCCATCAGAGTTGAAGGGAGTTGAATGTACTCCAACGTACTCCCAATCACGAGCTGTCGAGGATGCAACACGAATCGTTCGCCAACACGTCGAACAACACGTTCCTGGTATCGGCTGACATCGCTCGCCAGAGACTCCTCAGCGACATCGAGAGCATTGAATGCCTCTTTGCGGAACAAGATGAACTCGGTTCCGAGACGCACATCAAGCGCGGCGTCCACGAGCGACTGCATCGGATCGAACATCGGCGTGACTATAAGGCGATCCAGCACAGCTGCCCGTTCCATTTCTTCATGAACGTCGTCGCTCGTCAGAACTCCGCTGACCGACGCTGCTCGCTGCCCCGGAAGCGCACGTATCCCGCGTTGCGGATGTTCCTCTGCCAGGTATGCGAACTCAACCGCCTTCAATGTGAGGCGGTTGCGCTGGCTGCGCACGCTTTCCAACAGATTGCGGTCGTCCTCCGTCCGGGGAGCCACCGCCAGTGATGCCTTATGAAACCACGCGCTGTTGAGAACATCGACCAAGCCGACTCTCGACAACTTGCGCGACGGCATGTCGTGCTCGGCGTTCGGCGTCACGCCAGCATCCAGTCTCTCGACTAAGGCTGGCAGGGTAGACGCGATTTGCGTGTGGTTGAACGCTCGCTTACCAACTAACGTCTTAATCTTTCCGGCCGCATCATCTATGAACGATCGCATGGCACCATATGCGATCTTTGCGAAGGCGTCGTAGCTTACGGCAGCGATATCGCTCGTGGCTGTCGCCAGGTCACGAATTGTTTGTACACGCTCGTTCACGAGCCGACTACGCGCATCGCGTGTGATGCCTAATGCTTTCGCGCGGTCTGCGAGCGCTAGCGGTTCGGACATCCGAAACAAGTCTGGCTTCGCAGTGAGTATGGTCGCGCTGAGGCCGTCAACGATCTTAAGGACCTCGCGGATGCGCGTCCGCCAAGGAGGGTAATACTCGTTCCGGCCAGACGGGCTCAAATCAAACCCGGATTGCAGCGCCACCTCGAATGTAGAGAAAAGAGCGGCCGGCCCGAAGAGAACCGCGCCAACAAGGTCTGCAAGAATCTCTTCCATCGCGCGTTCCCAGAACTTGAGGCAGGTGGTGCTGTTGACGGTTAGCCGTTCCGTTCTGTACTGCTTATACAAGAGAGGCGCATTCTTGTCCGTGATGTTCTCAGCCTGGAGTTCGGCGTCCGTCGCAACCTCTATTTGGGCCTGCACCTGCTGCAGGAACGTGTTCTTGGCCTGCTCGACCATTTGTGTAGCAACCAAGTGGCCCAGCTCATGGCCGATCACCGAGTGAAGGAGGATGTTGTCTCGTTCAAGCGCCGGGAACGAGATAATGTGAAACGCCGCTCCGAGCGGGAACACGATATGGCTCTCCACATCAGTGTCCGGCGTGTAGTACTCATATTCGACTAGCTCATTGAGATAGACTTCTCTCAGATCAGAAACGATGGTTGCGTAGTTGTACTGCCACATCGGTCGGAGCATGACTTTTGCGCCCGGCCGAAGCGCTTCCACCAGTTTCTCGAATGACGGGATAACTTGCCAGGGGAGTCGGTCAGTCCGGGCGCTCTCAACGTATCGGATGTGGGCACCAAACTCCTTTACCTGCCAGTCGAGAACTCTTAGGTTCTTCGTGGCTTTTTGGATCAGGTCGTCAGGCCCCTTCCAGTCAATCGACTCGACCATTGCTGCAGCGACGCGTGCCAGGTATCCGAAGATGTTCAGTAGCGTTTGCGCAAGACTACCCGGCGCATCGGACGCGTAGTCGGCACCGAGCAGGCGTTTACACCGGGCCTCGCCGGCTTGGCATCGCGAGATTATCTCAAGCGAGTACTCTTCGAGTGTGGACTGCTGAGACACTTACATCTCCTTAGTGTCTGGCCGTTCAAAGAAAGGCTGTCGCTTGGTAACTACAGTGTCGGCAATGTCACTGTAGAATAAAGAGCCGAGCGCGGAGAAAAACGACGCGATCGCCTCAACCCGTGACTGATCAATTGGTTCGCGCTGCGCGATACGTCGAAGGTCCAATTCATAGTTTTCAAATGTCTCGGTAACGGGCGTTGGTTGCTCTCCTTTCTTTGCGAGCGACCGCAACGCGTTCAACGCATGGCCAACGGTGAATAAACTTTCGCTTGGGTTCGACAAGGCATGCGCATCGTGCCGTTCGACAAATTTTGATCCTTGGACCATCTTCCGCAGCAAGTCCGCGGCACGCTCTAGCAACCGCTGCTGAGGCTCTGTGATGGTCTTCGGATCAACCCTCGCGAGAAGAATCGAGACATTGTTTGCAAGTACAGTATATCGAGACGATGGACCTATAGACCGTGCTGACGACCCGATCATCGCGCGCCCTCCTTTCGATTGTAGGAAATCTTGATCAACGCGTTCGACGCGAAATCAAACGCTTAATGTAGTCTTCAACCTTAGTTTGCTCGCCATCATCAAGGCGACTGGCGAGCATGGCCACACGGAATGGAGTCTCGCGCTCCTCACTCTCGGAGTACCCAGCAGCATCCATTAGTTGAGCATATGGAACACCATACGCGCGAGCGAGCTTGGCGAGGACATGTGGAGATGGGTTTGTCGTGTGACCATTCTCCAGCTGCGAAAGGTACGGGTTCGAGATTCCGGTCAGCTTCTCTACCTGGCGTAGAGACAACGACGCAGACCCGCGCACCGATCGAAGTAGTTCAGCCAAACGTCCGCGTCGCTGGGGCCCGGCCGAAAGATAGGTCCGCGTGCTTGATATGTCAAGCGGTCGGTGCTAGTATTCGCTGAAAAGGAGGGAACATCATGAGCAAAAAAACGCCCCCGCTCAGACCCGGAACGCCTGCGCCCGTCTCGGGACAATACGAGCAAATCGGCCCACGCGGTGGTGCGGGCAAGGAAGTAACGGGAATCAAGGGCAAGCCGTTGCCGCCGACGCCAGCGCCGGGTGGCACCTACAAGATCGTCGATCCAACCAAGAACAAGTCCGGTCGAAGGTGACGGAGGGGTTCGACCCAAGTCATTGCGCGCC
>JBAVBF010000779.1:0-3198 GCA_049586115.1 Thermoanaerobaculia bacterium
CTATTGGCCCAACGTAGTTCAATCCGAACGTTACGGCCATCTGTCCAGCCAAGTTCGCCAAGCCGTCGTAGAAAAGCGGCGTAGCCGGCTGGGCTCTGTCCAGTTGCAGCCGTACCCTGTAGCACAGCGATACGACGCACCCGCTCGCCCTGCTGCGCCCGTGCGGCGAGAGGCCACGCGATAGCCGCGCCACCGAGAACTTTAAAGAACTCGCGTCGTCGCATCACGCACCTCCTAAGAGCCGCGCCACTCATACGGGCAGCGTAGCACCTTATGACGGCCCTCAGAGATTAATCGGTCGGAAGTCCGTATCGGGTCAAAGAACGAACCCGCTCACGCGGGAGGTGCTGGCGGCGCGGTCGGGGGGTACGTCTTCGGCGGTAACTATTTGAACGAGCACAGGTGACGTGCGGTCGCTCCGTCTTGAGGATCGAGGGGTTCACAAACTCCAACCTCAAGACAGGAGCTCCCAATGAGCGAGAAGCCCATCAACCCGCTGCGCCGGCGCATGATCGAAGACATGACGGTGCGCAACTTCGTCGAGAAGACGCGCAATGACTATATCCGACGCGTCAGGACTTTCACAGCCTTTCTCGGCCGCGCGCCAGATACGGCCACGCCTGAAGATCTTCGCCTTTTCCAGCTACACCAGACACAGACCGGCGCCCGGGCACCAAGCATCAATGGCTCGGTTGTGGCGTTGCGTTTCTTCTTCACCGTAACGCTCGACCGCCCCGAGCTGGCAAGGTACCTCACCTTCGTGCGGGAGCCGCGCAGGATCCCGGTAATCTTGAGCCTGGAGGAGATCGCACGGCTGCTGGAGGCGGCCCCCGGGCCGAAGTACAAGGCCGCGCTGAGCGCCGCTTATGGCGCTGGACTGCGGGTTTCCGAAGTCGTGGCGCTGAAGGTGTCGGACATCGATTCCGAGCGGATGCTGCTGCGCATCGAGCAGGGCAAGGGGCGCAAGGATCGTTTTGCAATGCTTTCCCCGCTGCTATTGGAGCTACTGCGCGATTGGTATCGTATCGCCCGGCCCACGGTCTGGCTGTTTCCGGGCCGTGATCCGCTGCTGCCGCTGACGACGCGGCAATTCAATCGCGTCGTTCATGTCGCGGCCGATCGGGCGGGGATCAAAAAGCGAGTGTCGCCTCATACATTGCGACACAGCTTTGCCACCCACCTGCTCGAAGAGAAGACCGATGTCCGTTTGATTCAGGTTTTACTCGGGCATGCCAGGGTGGACACCACCGCGCTTTACGCACAGGTGGCCACCAACGTGATCCGCGCGGTCATGAGCCCGTTGGATCGGCTCACGCCGCTGACACCGGAGGACAAGCCGCCGGCATAAGCCACGGCGATCATGGCTCGCCCCGCCCTTCAGATCGCGGATATCTTTCGCGACTACGGGCCCGCCTGGCGTAAAGCTAATGCAGGTCACGTCAGCCTTGGCCAGTTGAAGGTGATGTCGGCGATCGAGAGCTGCCGCACGGTGGCTCTCGGCGGCCATGTCATGCGCTGCGAGGACTGTGCTCACACGCAGATCGCCTATAACAGCTGCCGTAATAGACATTGCCCCAAGTGCCAGGGCTCGCAGGCGCTGGCATGGATGAAGCAGCGCAAGTCAGAACTGCTGGACGTCCCTTACTTTCACGTCGTGTTCACGCTGCCGGCGCGGATTGCCGCAATCGCCTACCAGAACAAGGCCGTCGTCTACAATCTACTGTTCAAAGCTTCCTCACAGACAATGCGCACGATTGCAGACGATCCCAAGCACCTCGGCGCCAAGATCGGCTTCACCTCGGTGCTCCACACCTGGGGCTCCGCGATGACCCATCATCCACACGTCCACATGATCGTGCCGGGTGGTGGGATATCGCTCGACGGCACCCGCTGGGTCGGCTGCCGCCCAAACTATCTCTTGCCGGTAAAGGTCCTGTCCCGACTGTTCCGCCGCTTGATGCTTCAGATGCTGCTCGCCGCACACGAGACCGGCCGCTTGCAGTTCTTCGCCGACCACGCCCAACTCGCTTGCAAAGCCGCGTTCAAGGCCTATCTCGCGCCGCTGCATCGGACCAAGTGGTTCGTCTATAGCAAAAGGCCATTCGCCGGACCCGAGCAGGTACTCGCCTATCTGTCCCGCTACACCCACCGGGTCGCGATCTCCAGCAGCCGCCTTATCGCCGCCAACGCGACCGGCGTCACGTTCAGCTACAAAGACTATCGGATCGAGGGACCCGGCCGCTACAAGAGCATGACGCTTAACCCGGGCGAGTTCATCCGCCGATTTCTCATCCACGTCTTGCCGAACGGTTTCCACCGCATCAGGCACTGCGGGCTGTTGGCGAGTGGGACCAAGGCCGAGACCATCGCGCGAGCGCGTGAACTGATCGATGCGGTACGCCCTGCGCAAAAAGCGCAGAAGCAGCAGGCTCCCGATAGCGCCACGGCAAACGACCAGACCACCCATCCGTGCCCGTGTTGCGGCGGGCGCATGAACATCATCGAGACCTTCAACCGCGGTTCGACACCTCAATACAGACCGCCGCCGCCAACCGTGATCAGGATCGATACGTCATGATCACATGGCCAACCTCACAGATTGAAAATCCCGTTCTTGATCGCCGGCCCTCAATCCGTAACGGCGGTGTTTGCGCAAATATGCTTTTACGAAGTCACACTCGCCATCGATCTTGCTGGCTTATCCCAGATTCACCTACCTGCGACCGACCCATCATGCGCCGCTACGTCGTCAGACAGCACACTCATCAGTGTCGGTTGCCAGCACGCACTTCCGTCGTACACAAAAATCCATAGCGCAGCGCTCGCCGCGCCACCGCCTGACATTTCCCGCGGGTTCCTTCCTTGGCGGCTTTCGGACGCCGGCCTCGGTCCAAGCCGCAGCGCCGCGATCGGCCGGCATCCGAAACCCTCAACAGAAGCAGTCTATCGCGAGTACTTTCTTGGGAGAGCCAGACTGCTCAGTCTGTAAAGATCAGTCGCTCGCGATAGAGCGACGCGGTGGGCGGGGTGGCGGAGGACCCCCTATGCCTGTACGTCCTATCGACCGAGGCCAACGACCTTGGAACAAGGGATTGCTCATCGGCCAGAAGAAACCTCTTGAGCCGAAGCACGTCTGGTCCATTCGCGTTCGTTTGGAACTCTCACAAGCAAAGCGACGCCGAGCAACAATTGTACAAA
>JBAVBF010000780.1:0-4198 GCA_049586115.1 Thermoanaerobaculia bacterium
CCCCACCCCCCACCCCCCAAACCATCACCGTCGACTCCGAAACCATCTCCGGCCTCGGCGCGCGCAACATCGGCTCCGCCGCAATGTCCGGACGCATCGCCGCGATCGATGCCGTGCAGGAAGGCAACCGCATCACGCTGTATGTCGGTTCAGCGAGCGGCGGTGTCTGGAAGTCGGTCAACGGCGGCACGACGTTCAAACCGGTCTTCGACAAACAGCCGGTGCAGTCCATCGGCGCGGTCGCCATCGATCCGAAGAATCCTAAGACGGTCTGGGTCGGCACCGGCGAATCGTGGACGCGTAATTCCGTTTCCTACGGCGACGGCATCTACAAATCGACCGACGGCGGCGACAATTGGACCAATCTCGGCCTGCCGAACTCCGAGCGCATTACGAAGATCGCTATCGATCCGAGCGACACCAACACCGTCTACGTCTGCGTCCCCGGCAAACTCTGGAGCGACAGCGACGACCGCGGCGTCTACAAAACCTCGGACGGCGGCAAGAGCTGGACGAAGGTTCTGAAAGGTTCGAACGCCTCCACCGGCTGCTCGATGCTCACCCTCGACCGCGCCAATCCGAAGACGCTCTTCGCTGGCATGTGGGACTTCCGCCGCAAAGGATGGAGCTTCCGCTCCGGCGGCGACGGCCCCGACGCGCCGAGCGGCAGCGGCCTTTTCAAATCCATCGACGGCGGCGCTACATGGCAATCGCTCGATGACAAATCCGCGCCCGGCCTTCCGACCAAACCGTGGGGACGCATCGCCGTCACCGCTGCGCCGTCGAACGCAAACATCGTCTACGCCCTCATCGAAGCTGAGCCGCCGAAAAATGGCCTGTATCGCTCCGAAGACGGCGGCAAAACCTGGCAGGCGCGCGACCGCAGTCAGATGATGATCTGGCGTCCGTTCTACTTCGCCAATTTCACCGTCGATCCGAAAGATCCGAACAAGCTTTACAAAGCGGGCGGCGGTCTCATCGCATCGAACGACGGCGGCAAGAGCTTCAGCGGAATCGGCGGAGGCGGCCACGGCGACTGGCATGACGTCTGGGTCAATCCGAATAACACCGACCACCTCATCGCCGGCGACGACGGAGGCCTCTGGTATTCGTACGACGGCGGCAATCGCTGGTGGAAGGCCGACAACCTGCCGGTCTCGCAGTTCTACCACGTGAGCGTCGACATGGATCAGCCGTACCACGTCTACGGCGGCCTGCAGGACAACAGCTCCTGGGTCGGCGACTCGCAGTACCCAGGCGGCATCACCAGCAGCCGCTGGGAAAACTTCTACGGCGGCGACGGCTTCTGGATGTTCGCCGATCCGAGCGATCCCGACTACATCTACGCCGAGGCGCAGGGCGGCGAGATTGGGCGGGTGAATCGCAAGACGCATGAAACGCGTCCCATCAAGCCGCTCCCGAATTACAAGGAAGGCAAGCTCCGCTTCAACTGGAACACGCCCATCCACGTCTCCTCCGCCGGCACGCTCTACCTCGGGTCGCAATTCCTGTTTCGTTCGAAAGATCATGGCCAGACCTGGGAGCGCATCTCGCCCGATCTGACCACCAACGATCCGAACAAACAGAAGCAGGAGCAGTCCGGCGGCGTGACCGTCGACAACTCCTCGGCCGAGATGCACACCACGATCTTCGCCATCGCCGAGTCGCCGAAGAACAGCAACGTGATCTGGGTCGGCACCGATGACGGCAACGTTCAGGTCACGCGCGACGCCGGCAAGACGTGGACGAACGTCGTCGCCAACATCCCCGGCCTGCCGAAGAATGCGTGGGTCACGAGCGTCGAGCCGGGACACTTCGACGACGCCACCGCGTACGCGACCTTCGACATGCACACGTTCGGCGACATGAAGCCGTACGCGTACAAGACTTCCGACTCCGGCAAGACCTGGACGCCGGTCATCGCCGGCGGCGCGCCGGTGCGCGGCTTCGCCCACGTCATCAAAGAGGATCTCGTCAATCGCGATCTCCTTTTCATGGGCACCGAGCAGGGACTGTGGGTCTCGCTCGACGGCGGCAAGCAGTGGGCGCAGTACAAAGGCGGCGATCTGCCGAATGTCGCGGTCGACGATCTGGCCATCCATCCGCGCGACAACGATCTCGTCATCGCCACACACGGCCGCGGCATCTGGATCGTCGACGACATCACCCCGTTGCGCGCGCTGACCCCCGAGGTGCTGCAGAAGGATGTCGTGTTCATGCAGACCGCGCCGGTCGTGCAACAAATCCCCGCGCAGGGCGGCTGGGCCAACGGCGACGCCGCATTCGAAGGCGCCAACCCGCCCGACGGCGCCGTCATCACCTACTACCAGCGCACGCGTCATATTTTCGGAGACCTGTCGATCGACGTGACCGACGCCAACGGCAAGAAGATCGGTACGATCCCGAGCAGCAAGCGCCGCGGCCTGAATCGCGTGACGTGGGCGATGCGCCTTCCCGCGCCGAAAGTTCCCACCGCCGCGACCGCGGCATTCTCCGCATCGCAAGGCCCGCGAGTCCTCCCCGGCACCTACACGGTGACGATGAAGAAGGACAAGAACGTCTACACGACGCCGGTCAATGTGACCCCCGATCCGCGCTCGAAACACACCGCCGCCGACCGCCAGGCGCAGTGGGACCTCGCCAACAAGCTCTACGCGCAACTCGGCGAGATGAGCTTCGCCGTCGAGCGCATCAACGGCGTCCGCATGGCTCTCGATGACCGCGCGTCGAAACTCCCCGCCGCCGACGCCCTCACCAAACGCCTCCGTACCGCCTCCTCGGACGTCGACACCCTCCGCCGCAAAATCGTCGCGACGAAGGAAGGCGGCATGATCACCGGCGAAGAACGCCTCCGCGAAAATCTCACAGACCTCTACGGCAACGTGTTGTTCTACGAAGGCCGCCCGTCACAAACCGAAGTCGAACGCACGGATGCCCTGAGCCACGAGCTGTCTGACGTAGTCCACGACTTCGACGCCTGGTCCGCGAAGGAGCTGCCGTCCATCAACGCCGCCCTCGCGAAAAAAAAACTCGACCCCATCACCCCGCTGACCAAATCCGCCTGGGACGCCGCCAACGGCGGCGCCTCCGGCGCGGCGGCGACAATGGAGAAGTTCAACCTCTTCGAACGCGACTAAATCTTCATTGAGCGCCTTCGGCGGCTGTCATCCTGAGCCGCCGAAGGCGTTGAGTGCGAAGCGCGGAACGCCGTAGGACGGTCGAAGGACCCCCAGCTGAAACCCGGGCGGGCGGTGGCGAGTACACGCAATACAATCGCCTCCATGCTCAACCGACGCGATTTCGCCCGCCTCTCCGTCGTCGCCGCAGCAACGCCGCTCATCTCGGGCGCAGCCGCTGCATCCAAGCCGGCAACGATCAAACCAAAACGCCTGACCGCCGGCGATACCGTCGGCCTGGTCCTCCCCGCCACCGCCGCCTTCGAAGCGGACGAAATCCAGTTCGCCAAGGAACAGATGGAAGCGATCGGATTCAAAGTCGTCATCGGCGCGCACGCCTTCGACAAATGGGGCTACTTCGCAGGACGCGACAAAGACCGCGCCGCCGATATCAACCGCATGTTCGCCGACGACACCGTGAACGGCGTTGTCTGCTACACCGGCGGCTGGGGATCGCCGCGAGTTCTCCCATACCTCGACTACGACCTCATCGCGCGCAAACCGAAAGTCCTGATCGGCTACAGCGACATCACCGCACTCCTGAACGCCGTCCACAAAAAGACCGGCCTGATCACCTTCCACGGCCCGGTCGGCGGCTCGACCTTCGATCCCTTCACCCTCGAAAACTTCCGCCGCGTAGTCATGACCCCCGACCCGGCCGGCCTCCTGCCCACTCCCTCAAAAAAACCCAACGAACTAATCGATCGCACCAACCGAATCCTGAAAATAGTTCCCGGAAAAGCCACTGGCCCGCTGATCGGCGGCAACCTAACCATGATCGCGACGCTGATGGGCACCCCCTACCAACCCGAGACGTCAGGCGCGATCGTTTTTCTGGAAGACGTCCACGAAGAGCCCTACCGCATCGACCGCATGCTCACGACGTTAGCGCTCGGCGGCCTCTTCGACCACGCCGCCGGCATTATCTTCGGCCGCTGCAGCGACTGCGGCGTAAAAGGCCCCAGCTTCAGCCTCGAAGAAATCCTCCGCGACCGCTTCGGCAGTCTCCCAATCCCCGCCAT
>JBAVBF010000781.1:0-7497 GCA_049586115.1 Thermoanaerobaculia bacterium
CCAACGCCACCGTCGTCTACACGATCCCGGCCGGAACGGTGATCCCCGCGAACGGCTACGTCGTCATCGGCCGCGACGCGACGAAAGCCGCGTTCCAGACATTCTGGGGCGTGACGCTGGCATCGAACGTCGTCTACCTCACCACAGCCGGCGCCTTCCCGCAGATCAACGGCAGCGAAAACTACACGCTTAAAAACGGCAGCGGCACGACGATTGACGGCCCGACGATCTCGACGTCATCGAGCGCCAATCAATCGCTCCGCCGCATCGATCCCTGCACCGGTGCCGGCATCACCTCCAACTGGAACGTCGGCGTCACCACCCTCGCCAACCCCGGCAGCGGCGCCGGCGCCGGCTGCGCCAAAGGCGTCGTCATCAACGAATTCTCCGACGCCGCCGGCGCGAACAACTTCGTCTACGAGTTCGTAGAGCTGCATAACGACAAGTAGTCCCTGGGAGCGCGGGCGTCCCGCCCACCGTGACGTCCGCGCTCCGTTCCACTGCTGAAATCGCTTCGGCGTAGTGCGGGCGTCCTCGCCTGCATCCGGCGTGACGTCTCGCCCGACGGGAGGTCGTGAGTCAACGCCTACCTTGAGATTGAACCAGCAACCGCGCGCGCGAGGACGCCGGCCGGTGCGGACTCCGAAGCTCGTAAATCTTTCCAATAGGCCTCGAGTCCTTTCGAAGCGGTCCCCAGAGCCTCTTCGAAAAGGTCCCACACCTCTTCGAAAAGGTTCTGAGCCTCTTACAAAAGGTCCAGAGTCTCTTCGAAAAGGTCCAGAGCCTCTTACAAAAGGTCCAGAACCTATTCGAAAAGGTCCAGAGCCTCTTCGAAAACCTCCCGACCCTTTTCGAAAAAATCCCAGAGCCTCTTCGAAAAGGTCAGAGCCTTTTGCAAGAGGCTTCCGAACCTCTCGCACGGTTGATGACGCAGCGCCACCTTCCAACCTGCTATAACCGCCGCCGATGCCGCCAGTCCTCCTAACCTGCGAAAAGCTCACGAAGTCCTACACCTCCCGCCCGCTCTTCAGCGACCTCTCCTTCTCCCTTTTCGAAGGCGACCACGTCGGCCTGGTCGGCCCGAACGGCTCCGGCAAATCGACGCTGCTCAAACTCATCGCCGGCGAAGAGGAGGCCGACTCCGGCAACCGCGCTGTCCGCAAAGGCGTCCGCATCGGCTACGTCCCGCAGGACCCCGTTTTCGCGCCCGGAAAAACGATCGAGGAAGTCCTCCTCGACGCGCTCACCGACGCGCATCTCGACGACTACGACAAACAATCACGCATCGCCATCGCCCTCGGCAAGTCCGGCTTCATGGACCGCACGCAGGACACCGCCACGCTCAGCGGCGGCTGGCGCAAGCGCCTGGCCATCGCGCGCGAGCTGGCCCGCGAGCCCGACGTCATGCTGCTCGACGAGCCGACCAACCACCTCGACGTCGACGCCATCCTCTGGCTCGAAGGCCTGCTGAAGTCGGAGCCCAAAGCATTCGTCGTCGTCAGCCACGACCGCTACTTCCTCGAGAACACCGCCAAGCGAATGCTCGAACTGAATCGCCAGTACGCCGACGGCCTGCTCCAGGTCAACGGCCGCTACTCCGACTTCCTCGAACGCCGCGACGAGGTCCTGCGCAACGAAGCCGCCTACCAGGAAACGCTCGCCAACCTCGTCCGCCGCGAGGTCGAATGGCTCCGCCGCGGCCCGAAAGCGCGCACGACAAAATCGAAGTCGCGCATTCAGAATGCCGAGGGATTGATCGGAGAGCTGAAAGAATCGAAGTCGCGAAGCACGACCAGCAGCGCCAAGATCGACTTCACCGCCTCCGAACGCAAAACCAAACGCCTCTGGCTCGCCCGCGGCCTGCGGAAGTCTATGGGCGACAAACTCCTCGTCGACGACCTCGACATCCTCCTAACCCCCGGCACCCGCCTCGGCATCCTCGGCCCCAACGGCTCCGGCAAAACCACGCTCCTCCGCACCATCACCGGCGAACTGCAACCCGACGCCGGCAGCATCGAGAAAGCCGAAAAACTCCGCATCGTCTACTTCGAACAAAACCGCGAAAGCCTCGACCCCACGCTGACGCTGAAACGCGCGTTAGCTCCGGAAGGCGACCAAGTCGTCTACCGCGACCGAACCCTCCACGTAGCCTCCTGGGCCAAACGCTTCCTCTTCCGCCCCGAGCAGCTGGAGACTTCGGTGAGCAAACTCTCCGGCGGCGAAAAAGCCAGAATCGTCCTCGCGCGCCTGATGCTCCAACCCGCGGACCTCCTCGTCCTCGATGAACCGACCAACGACCTCGACATCTCCACCTTAGAAGTGCTCGAAGATTCGTTGCTCGATTTCCCCGGCGCCCTAGTCCTGGTAACCCACGACCGCTACCTGATCGACCGCGTCTCCACATCCATCCTCGCGCTAGACGGAAAAGGGAACGCTGAATACTTCGCCGACTACGGCCAATGGGAATCCAACCGCCCCCGCGCCTCCGCGCCTGCGCGTGAAACCCCCATCACCAAACCGCGCGCAAAGCGCCTCTCCTACAAAGACCAACGCGAATACGACAGCATGGAAGCCGCCGTCCACGCCGCCGAGTCCCGCCTCGCGGACGCCACCGCCGCCGCCCACGATCCGACCATCGCCGCCGACGCCGCGTTGCTCCAGCAACGCTTCGCCGAACTCACCGCCTCGCAAGCGGAGGTGGATCGGTTGTACGCAAGATGGGCAGAGTTGGAAGCGAAACGAGGGCAGTAATCCAGCCATTCACGCGATGGGACGCATAAGCGTCAAACGATAACGGCGGAAGGGTTGACAAAAATACTGCCTCGTCTCATATTTGCGCCTTCCAAACTCTGACCGACCCAGAAGCTGTGAAAGGAGAGCGTGGTAAATGAAGGCTCGACTGTTTCAGGTGCTCCTGCTATTGGTGGTCACGATCGGGTTCGCAGCATCAACTTCCGCAATGCCACCGAAGTGTAACGAGTGCGGCGCGACATGCACGCTGACGTACGAGACTGGGTGGAACGACTGTTTCGGAAGCCCATCAAATTGCATACGAACAACAGTATGCCCATAGAAAGTCGAACGTGTTCGCGGCGCTGGATACCCTCCAGCGCCGCAGCGTTTCTGGTCGGCTGCGCGAGTATTGCGTTCGCTGCACGAGCGGCTGAACAACCCGCGCGCGGCGCCATGACTGCGCAAATCGATTCGGGACCGATCTGGGTCAGCAGAGCGATTTTCGACCAATCGGAAGAGCACCTTATTGTTCCCGATCCCGGCACCGGCCGAATTTACGTCTATGGTCTCGATGGCCGGATCCTCCGCCGCATCGCCAATCCAGGGCGAGGCGCTCTCGAATTTGAAAAACCGAATCTGCCATTTCTCATCGGTGACAAGTTTCTGATCGCTGCGTCTCCCTACCGCTGGATCTGGCTCAATGCGGCGCTCGAACCGGTGTCGGGGTGGTCACTCGAGTGGGATGAGCAGCTGAATCCGACTTTGGCAGCGCTTGCCCCGTACGACGTTGCAATCGGCGCGAAAAACCTCTACGCGATCGGCGCGGTCCAGAAACAGGATGCGACGTGGTCCGATTGGGGCGTTTTTGAAGTGCCGCTCAATGGCCATACGGCACGGCAGATTGCGCCGATCAGCAAGGATGTCGCCGAACGAAGTTTCTATCTCAATCCGCCTTCGAACCTCGCCGCGTGCGGCAACAGCGTCTACCTGTTAGAAATGGGAGACACGGTTTCGCTCGAGCAGGTCGCGCCGACGATCCGCACTGTCGGCGACGTTCCCTTCGAATTTCGCAAGCGTCCTGTGTTGCCGGCGTTCGAGCGCGATTCGTTGCCGTTGCGCAAAATGGCCGTGCGCCACAGCGCTGCCGCCGAGGGAGTCTATTGCACCGACGAATCGCACCTATTGCTTCTCGCCCATCGTCCACGTGAAGGGGAAGGCGTGCAATGGCTCGTCTATCCGATCGACGTTCTGAAGAACCACGTCGGTGCGCCGGTCGAGTTGCCGACGAATGCCGGTGAGGTCATCTTTGTGCCGGGAAAGAAACGGTGGGCCGTTCTTGAAAAGGGAGAGATGAAGCGGGTCGGTATTCAGCCGCTCACGAGGATCGTCGTGTTCCCGGCTCCGTCGGCACGGCCAGTCGCCGCCGCTGCTGCTGCAAATCGAGGTGCACACTGAAACCGGGGAATGCGTTCCTCGTGGTCTGCGCCGCGCTGCTCCTCACAGCGCAGCGCGGATACAGCGACGATGCCGCGGCACCAAAAGTCCATCCCCTTTGCCCGGAGGCCGTTTCCACCTATCTGGCGACCGTGCCGCATCGGCTGGCGATCGTCTTCTGGCCGCAGCTGGCAGGATGTCCAGCGTGCGATCTGACCATCGCGGAGACGCTCGACGAGATGCAGTCGGAGCGTGCGGACATCGCCATCGTCTCGATTGCTCCCGAAAGTGCCATCAAGTTTTCGTCGGTCAAGAAGTTGCCGGGAAAGACGATTTTCCTGAGTTCCGCCGACTACGCCCGTTACGTGGCCGTTGCCCCAAAGCCGCGCGTAGAAATGTGGGACGCCGCCGGCCAATTGTTGTTGCTGCGAACGATCCCCAACTATTCGGGCGAGTCGGAGCTCTTGGATCAGGAGCTCCTTTCTGCCCGGTCCTTCACAGCTCCGGTTTCCCGATCCTGTGACACGACGCAGAAACCATGAAATCGCTGCTGGCCATCGTTGTTATCTCCCTCGCCGCTGCCGCGTCCGGCTCCGGTATCGCACCAGAGCGCGTCGTTGATCAAACCGGCCACCCCGTCAAAGACGCGGCGGTAACGCTGGTCTTTATGTCGGATAGCGACGCCAGCGCTGTTTTTGGTCCTCACAGGCTTACCGCGGAGACTAACGCGCGCGGCGCTCTTCCCTTCGCACTGCCGCGAGCGAGGAGTGCCGTCATGCTCGTGGACCATCAGGACTATGCGCCTCTGATCGTTCACTCGGATCACGGCGCGAGCAGCAACGTCATCCTGAGCCGCGGATCACAAATTCGGGGCCGCGTCACAGGGGACGGCATCTACCCGCCAGGACCCGGCCGCGTGTGCGCCACCTGGACTCCCGCGATGAAGGACGCAAAGTTTGAAGTGCATCGCTGCGGAGACGTCGCCGCAGACGGCACGTGGCTGCTCGGCGCGCTTCCGGACGGCACACTGCACGTCGAGGTAAAGGTGCCCGCTTACCTCCCGTTGACCTTCTCCATTCCGGCGACGGAAGCAGAGTGGAGCGGCCGCCTGGAGCCGGGACTGCGCATCGCGATTGGCGTCGAGGACTCCAACGGAAAACCTGCGACGGGGGCCAGGGTCGAATGCAAGGGCTCCATGCCGGCCGTCACGGGAAGCCGCGGCGAATCGGTAGTCTCGATGGCGGGCATGCCGTCCCTATGTCAGGCCTTCGCCGACGGCGACGGCGAGACATCCGAGTCGTCGCTAATCGATCCTCACGCTGCAAACCCTTCGATCCTTCACATGAAACGCGGCGCGTTCATTACCGCGACGCTCTTGTCGGACGATGGTGCTCCGCTGAGCACACCTCATTTCGTCCTGCTTGAGGATCATAAGGAATTTGGCTGGGGCGCAGTGCCGGTTGAACCCCGCTCGTACTCGGGATCAAGAGTCCGGATCCTCGTGCCACCGAATGAACGCAGAGCATTGCGCATCGAGAACGCTGCGACGCTTCCTCTGACGAGCGACTGGTTTCAAGCCGCGGCCGGTCAGACAGTCGACCTGGGAGTACTCGTTCTCCGCCGAGGCGGCGGCGTTCAGGGCGAGTTGATCGATGGACGTTCCGGGAAGCCGTTGCGCGGCGCGGTAGTCACTCTCGAGCCTCAGGGAATGGCGCGCGTCATCTTCGGCAAACTGGGACGTGGCAGCGCCGTTTCTGGCGACGACGGCCGCTTCGCTGTCACCGGACTCCCCATCGCCAGCTATCGAGCCCGCATCGATTGCGACGGATTCACTCCCACTGAATGGGTTGTCGATCTCAATCATGAACAGATCGTCGACGTCGGGTTGAAAAGCATTTCGCCAGGAGTGCGATTCGCGGGAAAGGTTGAACGAAGCGAAGAAACGCCTCTGCCGGGTGCCCAGATCCGCCTGCTCCCCGATCACGCGGTGGACGGCGAGCCGACGGCAACGTTTCAGACCTCCAGCGACGGTACGTGGCGCCCCGTCACGGTTTCGCCGGGCCGCTATCGCATGCTTATCTACGCTCCGGATCTGATGCTGGATCAGGAAATCGAGCTGCGCGCTGATCGCGAACCAACCGACATGAATATTCGAGTCGGCATGACGACGCTCAGTGGCCTGGTCCTCAGGAACGGAGTTCCGGTCAACGGAGGCGAAGTGCTGATCGATCACGCCAGCAGCCGCACCGGCTATACGGGAGTTGCCGTCGCGCGCAGCTCTTCCTCCGGTGCGCAGCTATGGGTGCGGCGACAACCCTCGGTCGTAACTGCGACGGTCGACTCCACCGGCCACTTCACCGTTCCTGATCTCGTCGCCGATAGCGTCGTAATCGACGTCTTCGGACGCTCCTCCGAGCACGTCACTCGCACACTGCAGCTTCCGCACGATCGTGAAGCGTCCGTCCGGATCGACCTGGCCGGCTTTGACCTTTCAGGACACCTATTCGAAGCCGAAACGGGCGTTGGATTGGCCGGCGTGGTCGAGGTTGTCGATCAGGACGGCATCCGCGTCGCCTCGGAGCAGTGCGACCAGAGCGGCATATTCGTCGTTCGAGGTCTTGAGGCTGGAAACTACAGCGTCGCCGCCCGGGTGGCGGGCCACACGCCTGCCGCCATTGCGCAGGTTCGCTTGGACAACGTCGCCGCGGCTCCGATCGAATTACCGATGAAACGCGCCACCGAAGCCGGCCTCGACGTCGCCATTCAACGCGAGACGGCGATCCCGGCAGCCGGTGTGAGCATGGCAGTCGTCGATGAACTGGGCAGGCAGGTAAGAGCGCTCGCCACGCGCATGGACGGCATCGTCGCGATGTCCCAGATCCCGGTGGGCAAGGTCTACGTGGTGACGTCAGATCCCCTCTTCGGCGTCGGAGTCTCTGCTCCGATCGTGTTGCATTCAGGATTCCAGACTGCCGGACTCACACTGGAGGCAGGCAAGGACGTCGTGCTCCGTTGCGAAGGATTCGACTGCGCGGGAGAAAAGGTCGGCATGATGAAGATCGCCACCCGGTCAGGCATCGATGTGGCCTCCTTCCTCCTCCGCTCCGAGGCCATCACCTATTCGAACGACGGCACTGCCAACATCGGCCGGCTCGCTCCCGGCACATACGACGTGACCTTCGGCTCCGGCTCCCGCTCGTTGCACGCCGCTCTCGATATCGGCCGCGGGCCCGGCGAAGTGCAACTGACTGTTCCGAAAAAGTAGCCGCGGAAGTCGCCGTCAACGCCGCCGCGCCGGCGACCGCGGCGCCTGATTGATCATCACCCCAC
>JBAVBF010000782.1:0-4325 GCA_049586115.1 Thermoanaerobaculia bacterium
GTCGAAGGACCCCCATCGTGCTCGCCTCGTGAAAAGCCGGGTTAGCAGGTTGGGGGTCCTTCGACCGTCCTGCGCCGGCAGCGCTTCGCGCTCCTCGGCTCCGGCGGCTCAGGATGACAAAACCTACATCGCGAACAGCGAGCTCACCGAATCCTCGTCGTGAATTCGCTTGATGGCCTGCGCCAGCAGGTCGCCGACCGAGAGCGTCGTCAGCTTTGCGCACTCCGCCGCTTTGTCAGCCATCGACATGCTGTTTGTGGCGATCACGTGCATCAGCTGCGAGTTGTTGATGCGCTGGATCGCTGGGCCGGAGAGCACCGCGTGCGTGCATGACGCCGAGATCGACCGCGCTCCCTTGGCCAGCAGCGCGTCGGTCGAATGGATCAGCGTTCCGCCCGTGTCGATGATGTCGTCGACCACGAACACGTTGCGGTCTTCGACATCACCGATGATGTTCATGACCTCGGTCTGATTCGCGCCGGTGCGCCGCTTGTCGATGATGGCCAGCGTCGCTCCGAGCCGCTTCGCGTATGCACGCGCGCGCTCGACGCCGCCGGCATCGGGCGAAACGATCGTCAGATCTTCCAGGCCGAGGTCGCGAAGATGACGAACGATGACCGGAGCGGCGAACAGGTGATCGACGGGAATGTTGAAGAAGCCCTGGATCTGCGACGCGTGCAGATCGAGCGTCAGCACGCGATCGGCGCCCGCGGCGGTGATCAGATCGGCCACCAGCTTCGACGTGATCGGCACGCGCGGCTTGTCCTTGCGGTCCTGCCGCGCGTAGCCGTAGTACGGCAGCACCGCCGTCACGCGGCTGGCCGAGGAGCGCTTGAATGCATCGAGCATGATCAGGAGCTCCATCAGGTTGTCGTTCACCGGCGGCGCCGTCGGCTGGATCACGAAGACATCCGCGCCGCGGACGTTTTCATCGATCTGCACGTAGTTCTCGCCGTCGGAGAAGCTGTAGAGCGACACGTGCCCGAGCGCGATCTCCAGCAGCGCGCAGATCTCCTGTGCGAGCGCTGGATGAGATCGGCCGGTGAAGACCTTCAGAGGACCGTACAAGCGGGCGCGATTATAGGTGATGAGCAGATCAGTGGATCAGTGATCAGTGCAGAGCTCGAAGAACTGTTTGGTGGAGCCCGGGCAACCAACGCCGCCGGCCGTGCCGGCCCGGAATGCTCCGAAAGACACTCCCGTTAGCGCACACGATCATGAGAGGAACACACGGGTGGGCTGAAGTTTCGCGCGAGCGCAAGCGCGAGATCATCGATGCCATCGTCGCGAATACGCCGACGACGGGACCCGTGCACGCGGAGCTCGACCTCACCGATCGCTGCAACGTGGCCTGCTACTTCTGCAACCAGCAGGACCTCCGCACGAAGGACCAGATTCCCATCCAGAAGACGACGGAGCTGATCGACGAGCTGGCCTCGACCGGCCTCCGTTCCGTGCGCCTTTCCGGCGGCGGCGATCCGCTCTTTCATCGCGAGATCAATGACGTGCTCGCGCATCTCGCGAAGCGCAGCATCGTCGTCGACAACGTCACCACGAACGGCGTCGCGCTGAGCCGCGAGATCGCCGAGTACCTCGTCGCGAACAAAGCGCGCGAGGTGATCTTCTCGCTCAACGCCGTCGACGCCGCCGACTACGCCCGCATGATGAAGGTGAAGCCGGCGCTGTTCGACAAGGTCATCACCGCCATCAAGACGCTCGTCGAAGTGCGCGGCGATTCGATCTATCCGTCGATCGTCACGCAGTTCCTTCTCGACCGTTCGAATGTCACGCGCATGGTCGAGATGTACGACCTCGCCCGCTCGCTCGGCGTCGATCGCATCGCCATGAACGCGGTCCTCGAAATCCCGCGCGAGCGCATCGATCGCGAGCTGCTGCTCCGCCCCGAGGATGCTGAACTGGCCGAGCCGTACGTCGAGGAAGTGATGCGCAAGGATTCCGACATCGGCCTCCTTCAGATCGATTTCTCCGTCTACGGCTGGAACAAGATGATGACCGCCGTCCGCGAACGCGTCGGCGTGGTGCAGACCAACATGTATCCGGTCGCGCCCTCCTTCAAAGATCGCAACGACGGCTGCTTTTTCGCCTGGTACACCGCCGCGGTCACCGGCAACGGCGACATCCGCCCCTGCTGTCTCCTCCTCAACCCCGACGTGCCGCCCCTCGGCAACATCAATGAGAAGTCGATCTCCGAGCACTGGCGCGGTCCCGCCTTCCAGCAGATGCGCGACGAGATGCGCGAAGTCCTGTTGCGCGGCGGCAAGATCGATTACGACCCGAAACGCTTCCAGATCCTCAAGGAAGTCTGCGTGAAGCCCGGCCTCTGCTGGCTGAAGAACATGTACTTCAAAGTCGACGAGGAGTTCTACGCCGAGCTCGATGCGAAGCTGGAAGCCGTCCGCAAAAAAGAGGTGCGCTGGATCGGCACGCCGAAACAGGTCAAACGCCGCGCCGACGTCTTTCTCTACGATCACCCGAAAGTAAAAGAGTTCATCAACACCGACCACTGGCGGAAAACGTACGACTGGCTGCGCGACTCCTCGCGCCCGCTACGCGTAGCGCTGAAACGCCACCTCCGCATCAACCTCACCGACGCCGCGTAGTACAATCCGCCCCCTTCCTGATCGCGCCCATAGCTCAGCTGGATAGAGCGTCAGCCTCCGGAGCTGAAGGTCGTAGGTTCGAATCCTACTGGGCGCACCAAACCGTGCGCGGAGCGTGGCGGCGTCGATTACAGCGTGACGGTCAGCGATGTCTCCAAGCCGCGAAAGGCGACGGTCTGGATGCGCTCAATCGCCTTCTCGTCGACGAGCACTCCCGCTTTGAACCCGCTGCCGATGGCGAGCTTGTATGTCGGGTGCACCGCGAATGATGTAACGATCCCGGGCTGCGCCTGCACTACCGCGGCGGGCATGCCGTTGATGGCGATGCCTATGCTCGCGCGCAGCGGCGGCACGGCCTGATCCTGCTCGATGGTGATGAAACCGGCACGGCCATTCGCCGGCGCCGAAAAGTGCAGCCTCCCGCGATCGGACTCGAGCCGGACGCAGTTCTTCGACAGGCTACCCACCGGTTGGATCTCCGTCGCCACGATTGTGTCGCCGTTCTGCAGCGGGCCGGTGTCCGCGCAGAAGACCGCGTACGCCAGTGTCCAGCGGAAGCGGATCGTGGTGTAGGGCGTGAGGTATGCGGCGAGCCACGCGACATGCGGCGCGCGTGCGAACGACGGCCACACACCGACGGAATGCCCCTGGCCCGATTCATTGCGGCAGACGATTGAGTATTCGATGTCGGCGTTCATGGTGAGCCTGCGCACGAGCCGTAGAAGGCGAGGGCCCACGGTGCGGGCCCTCGCCATGGACCCGCATCAATCGATGCCGAGTTCGTTCAGCGCCATCATGAAGGTGGCGGAATCGTTCTCCTCGCGCATCGCGAGCAGGTGGCTGTTGATGGACGCGGTCGACTGGATGGTCCAGGTATTGTCCTCGCCGAGGATCGCCCACATCGAGTAGACGTTGTTGGCGTACGGGACCTGCGCCTTGCCGGTCATCTGCTGGATGTCCAGCACCTCGCCGGTGAGGTAGTCGCCGAACGTGACCCAGTACGTCGGATGCGGCGAGAAACTGACCTGGATGTTCGGTTGCGCGGGCACGGCGAAGGTGCCGACGCCGGACATGCCGATGCCGACGGCGGCCGTGTTGGAGGGGATGTTCTTGTCCTGATTCACGACGAGGCTGCCCTGGAAGCCCGGATCGGTGATCTGGTTGATGAACTTGAATGCGGTGTTCGGCAGGCGTGTGAGCGTAATCGCGTTATTGGTCTGCGTCGTCGCGTTCACGACCTGGGTCGCATCAAAGACCACGCCCGGGACGAGCTCGCCCATTTCGGACCAGACGAACGAGTAATCGATCGTCCATTGGAACTTCGCTTTCGCACCCGAGGCCACCGCCTTGGTGTACCAGGCGAGCGAACGGACGTCCTTCGGACCGAGCTTCGGGTCCTGCTGGTAACAGCAGAAGACCCAGTCGTTACCGGAGTTGTTGACGAAATTGAGCGTGTATTGATCGGCCATCGTATTCTCCTTTTATCCTGTTTAATTGACTGCGGTACGGATGGAATACGGGCACGTCGATCAACTCGTGAATTTTGCGAGCTCGCTCCGCACGGCGCCGTGCAGTGGATGCGCGGCGAGAAAGTCCTCGAGCAACTGCACCGCCTCACCGCGCCGTCCCTGCCGGGCGAGAAGCCGCGCCGCGGCGATCTGCGTGGCGCCGCGCTGCGGGGCGATCCGCCACAATCTGCGGACG
>JBAVBF010000783.1:0-2369 GCA_049586115.1 Thermoanaerobaculia bacterium
CGGAAAGCGTCACGGCCGGGACGCGCGACCAGGTCCTCCTCGGCGTGACCGGTTCCGGCAAGACCTTCACGGTCGCCAAGGTCATCGAGAACGTCAATCGCCCGACGCTCGTGCTCAGCCACAACAAGACGCTGGCGGCGCAGCTGTATCAGGAGTTCAAGAACTTCTTTCCCGAGAACAAGGTCGAGTACTTCGTCTCGTACTACGACTACTACCAGCCCGAGGCCTACATCCCGCAGAACGACTTGTACATCGAAAAGGAGATGACCAAGAACGACGAGATCGACAAGCTGCGTCTCGCCGCGACCAAGGCGCTCTTCGAACGCCGCGATGTCATCATCGTCTCCTCGGTCTCCTGCATCTACGGCATCGGCGATCCCGATCTCTATCACTCGATGCTCGTGTTTTTCGAGCGCGGCATCGACAAGCCGATGACGCAGTACCTCCGCCGGCTCACGGAAATGCAATACGAGCGGACGCCGTACGACCTGTCGCGCGGCACGTTCCGCGTGCGCGGCGACGTGCTGGAGCTCTGGCCCGCCTACGAAGACGATGCGGTGCGCATCGAGTTTTTCGGCGACGAGATCGACAAGATGACCCGTATCGATCCGATCACCGGCCGCACCTCGGGGCGCGAATACGACCGGCTGGCTGTTTATCCGCGCACGCACTACGTCACGCCGCGCGACCGGCTGATGGTGGCGATGGAGAACATCCGCGTCGAGCTCGATGAACGCGTCGCCGAGCTGCGCGCAAACGATCGCCTGCTCGAAGCGCAGCGGTTGTCGCAGCGAACGATGTTCGATCTGGAGATGATCGCGGAGCTCGGCTACTGCAACGGCATCGAGAACTATTCGCGGCATCTGTCGGGACGGCAGCCGGGCGAGCCGCCGCCGACGCTCATCGATTATTTTCCGAAGGACTTTCTGCTCGTCGTCGATGAGTCGCATCAGACGATTCCGCAGGTTCGTGCGATGTGGGGCGGCGATCGCGCGCGCAAGGAGACGCTGGTCGAGTACGGCTTCCGCCTGCCTAGCGCGATCGACAACCGTCCGCTGGCGTTCACGGAGTTCGAGGGAAAGCTGACGCAGATCGTCTATGTCTCGGCGACGCCCGGACCGTTCGAGATGGAAAAGACCGGCGGGCTTTTCGCGGAGCAGGTCATCCGTCCGACGGGACTGCTCGATCCGAACATCATCATCAAGCCGGTCAAGGGTCAGGTCGACGATCTGATCGGAGTCATCAAAGAGCGCATCGCCAAGAGCGAGCGGGTGATGGTGACGACGCTGACAAAACGGATGGCCGAGGATCTGACGCGCTATCTGATGGAGCTTGGCATCAAGGTCAACTACCTGCACTCGGATGTCGAGACGCTGGAGCGCATCGCCATCATCCGCGACTTCCGCGTCGGCACCTACGACGTGCTGGTCGGCATCAACCTGCTGCGCGAAGGGCTGGATATCCCGGAGTGCTCGTGCGTGGCCATTCTCGATGCGGACAAGGAAGGCTTTCTCCGTTCGCAGACGTCGCTGATCCAGACCATCGGCCGCTGTGCTCGAAATCTCGAAGGCGTGGCGATTCTTTACGCCGACAAGATGACGGACTCGATCAAGTTCGCGGTCGCCGAGACGAAGCGGCGCCGCGCGATCCAGCAGGCGTACAACGAGGAACACGGAATCGAGCCGGCCTCGATCATCAAGGCGATCGACAGCGATCTGGTGAAGATGGCTAACCTCGATTACTTCGAAGTGCCCGGCGGCCCGTCGTCGAAAGCGCGCCTCGATCTGACGGATGGTGAAGACCTGGACAAGGCCATCTCCCGGCTGACGAAGGAGATGAAGGACGCGGCCAAGAATCTCGATTTCGAGAAGGCGGCGGAGATCCGCGACAAGCTGCGTGAGTTGAAAGAGATTCGGATCTTCGTGTGAAAAAGGCGTTTCACCACAAAGGCACAAAGGACACAAAGAGAATCCTTTGTGCTCTTTGTGTCTTTGTGGTTAAACGCTTTCCGTGAAGGTCGCCATCGTCGGGCCCGTGTTCCCGTTCCGCGCCGGCATCGCGTATTGCACGACGCGGCTGGCCGAGGAAATGGACGCGGATGTGATCTCGTTCGCGCGGCAGTTTCCGAAGCGCTTCTATCCGGGCGGCGATGACGTCGATCCGACGCTGCCGCGCGCGAAGGCGGACTTCATCATCGATGTGATGAATCCGCTGACCTGGCTGCGCGCCGGCCGGCGCCTGCGGCGCTACGACGCGGTGATCTTCGTCTGGTGGGTGTGGCTCTTCGCGCCCGCGTACCTGACGATGATCGCGCTGCTGCGCCGCCGCACGCGCGTGATCCTGCAATGCCACAACGTCGGCGACAAGGA
>JBAVBF010000784.1:0-2650 GCA_049586115.1 Thermoanaerobaculia bacterium
GGCCAAAGAAGGCAGCCTGAAAGACAAGCTCTTCGCCGCGATGGCGCAAACCGATTGCACCGCCTGCGGTTGGGATTGCGAAGGCTACGCAGCCGCGCTGGCCACTGGCGAGTCGACAGACATCACGTTGTGCGTTCCCGGCGAAGACGAGACAGAGTCGATGCTGAAGATGCTGATGGCAGGAGCGGGAAAGTGATGACGGGAGCGCGTAATGTTTGACGTCCACGAAATGGAGGTCAACTTCGGGCCGCAGCATCCGTCCACGCACGGGGTGCTGCGCGTCATCCTGAAGATCGACGGCGAGCGGATCATCGACGCCAAGCCGATCATCGGATACCTCCATCGCGGCACCGAGAAGCTGTTCGAGAACATGTCGTATCCGATGTGCATCCCGCACACGGACCGCATGGATTACGTCGCTTCGGCCACGAACAACCTCGGCTTCGTCGAGACGGTCGAGAAGTTGATGGGCATCACGAAACAGATTCCGAAACGGGCGCAGCTCATGCGCGTGATGCTCAGCGAGCTGCAGCGGATTTCGTCGCATTTGCTCTGGCTCGCCACGCACGCCATCGACATCGGCGCGATGACGCCGTTCTTCTACTGCTTCCGCGAGCGCGAACAGATCCTCGATCTCTTCGAGGAGTACTGCGGCGCGCGGCTCACGCTGAACTGCATGCGCATCGGCGGGATGCCCGACGATCTGCCTCCCGGCTGGCTCGACGACGTCGAGAAGTTCGTCGACAAGTTCGAGGATGCCGTCGATGAATACGAGTCGCTGCTGACGAACAATCGCATCTGGAAAAAGCGCACCGTCGGGATCGGCGTCATTTCCCCCGAGGAGGCGATCGATTGGGGCATCACCGGACCGCCGTTGCGCGGATCGGGCGTCGAATGGGATCTGCGCCGCGCGCAGCCGTACGAGTGCTACTCCGAACTCAAGTTCGACGTCCCGATCGGCAAAAACGGCGACACGTACGATCGCTACCTTTGCCGCATGGAAGAGATGCGGCAGTCGAACTGGATCCTCAAACAGTGCATCCCGCTGGTGAAAGCGACGCCGGCCGGCGACATCAAAGCGAAGATCTCGAAAGTCGTGCGGCCACCCGAGGGCGAGGTGTATCACTCGATCGAATCGCCGAAAGGGGAGCTCGGGTACTACATCATCGCCGACGGCAAATCGCAGATGGCGTATCGCTGCCACGTGCGGCCGCCGTCATTCGTGAATCTGCAGGCGCTCCCGGCGATGGCGAAGGGACATTTAGTTTCGGATCTCGTGGCTTTGATCGGGACCATCGACATCGTGTTGGGCGAGGTGGACCGATGATCGCTGTCATCCTGAGCCGCCGGACGGCGAAGGATCTCAAGATGCGCGGAATTGGCCGGAGCCACGCGGTTTCAGCGCAAGTTGCGCATCTTGAGATTCTTCGGCCGCGCTTCGCCGGCCTCAGGATGACAAACATGGAGGTGTCTCGATGACGCAAGACCTCCTGATGCGCTACCTCATCTGGCCGCTGGTCAAGTTCCTCGTCGCCTTCATCATCGTGCAGGTCATCGTCGCCGCGATGAATTGGGTCGAGCGCCGGCTGCTCGGGCTCATGCAAGCCCGGCTCGGACCGAATCGCGTCGGAAAAGAGTTCGGCATCCCCTGGGGACTGGCGCAGATCATCGCCGATCCGATCAAGTTCATCCTCAAGGAAGACATCGTTCCGTCGAGCTCCGAGAAGGTCGCGTACTTCCTCGGGCCGATGCTGCCGCTGATTCCGGCCTTCCTCGTTTTCTGCCTGATTCCGTACGGTCCGCCGCCGACGTTCGTGGTCACGCACGTGAACGTCGGACTGCTGCTGATCCTCGCGCTGACGTCGACCGGCGTCTACGGCATCATCCTCGGCGGCTGGGCTTCGAACAACAAGTACTCGCTGATGGGTGGATTGCGCAGCGCCGCGCAGATGGTGTCGTATGAGGTTCCGTTCGGACTGTCGATCGTCGGCGTGCTGATGCTGTGCGGCAGTTTCGATCTCGTGCACATCATCAACTATCAGGCGAGCCACATCTGGAACCTCTTCCCGCAGCTCATCGCCGCGTTCATCTTCCTCGTGGCGATGAATGCGGAGAACAACCGCACGCCGTTCGATTTGCCGGAAGCGGAGTCGGAGCTCGTGGCCGGCTATCACACCGAGTATTCGGCGATGAAGTTCGCGTTCTTCATGCTCGCCGAATACTCATCGATGATCGTCAACTGCTGCCTGATGGTCAGCCTCTTCTTCGGCGGCTGGACGCTGGCGATCAATGGCTACGGACTGACCACCGGCGTTCTGCGCGGCATGGGCATCGCCGGCGGCATCCTCGGCGCGCTGATCTTCATCACGAAGGTGATGTTGTTCATGCTGATGTACATCTGGTTCCGCGCGACGTTCCCGCGCTTCCGCTTCGACCAGCTGATGGACCTCGGCTGGAAGTGGATGATCCCGCTGGCGCTGGCGAACATTGCCGTCACCGGCATCGTCGTTCTCCTCGGGCAGCAATTCAATTTCCAGGGAGAAGTCGTCCTCTCGATCGCAGGGGCGGCGATTATCGCGTTCACGCTGTATCTGTTGCTCCGGCCGCGCGCAAAGGTGATTCATGCACGTCGAGTATCCGAAGCCTAGGT
>JBAVBF010000785.1:0-2879 GCA_049586115.1 Thermoanaerobaculia bacterium
GCAACGATGCGAACCCCGTCGGAGAGGATCGCGTAGTAGAGGAAAAACGGAAAGTCCTCAAGCGAGAATCGATGAATTCCACGGCGATGTTCCTCCCCTATTGTCGGGAACTCGAGCAGGATCGCAGCTGTGCGCTCGATATCATCAAAGAACGCTCTTCGGCGGAAGGGCTTGTTTTCTTGTAGAAATCCGATGCCTCAATAATGTCCAACGGCGCGAGACTTGTGTACCGAACGCGCCTCACTGGTTATCGCCGGCGCAACTCCCGATAGAGATTCTCGGAGTCAATGTCTTCCACTGCACCGGCGTCCTGAAGAGCGATTCGTCGCTCAACTTCATCGAGCCATGCGGTTTCGATTTCCGGTGCGCTGTGGCGCACGCTACGCGCGAGTTTGTGTGCGAGATGAATTCGGTCGATCTCCGGCAGTTGCATCGCCGCGGCTTCGAGTGTGTTGATCTTGGTCATGCCGTAATTCTAGGCGAAACGCCGTTACCGCGCCTCCACCGCCTCGCGCAGCTTCTCGGCCTGGAAGTGGCCGCTGAGCGGTTGGAGGAGAACGTCAAGATTGCCGTTCATGATGTCGGGGAGGTTGTGGACGGTCAGTCCGATTCGATGATCGGTGACGCGGTCCTGCGGGAAGTTGTAGGTGCGGATCTTCTCCGAGCGGTCGCCGTTGCCGATCAGGCCTTTGCGCGTCGCGGACAATTCGTCCTCGCGTTTCTGGCGTTCGATGTCGTAGAGCCGCGCCTTCAGCACCTTCAACGCTTTCTGGCGGTTCTTGATCTGCGACTTTTCGTCCTGACAGGAGACGACCACGCCGGATGGAAGGTGGGTCATGCGCACGGCGGAGTAGGTCGTATTGACCGACTGACCGCCCGGACCCGAGGAGCAGAACGTATCGATGCGCAAATCTTTTTCGTTGACCTGGATGTCGATGTCTTCGACTTCCGGCAGCACCGCCACGGTGATCGCCGACGTGTGGATGCGGCCCTGCGTCTCGGTCTGCGGGACGCGTTGCACGCGGTGCACGCCCGACTCGAACTTCAGCTTCGAGTAGACCTTGTTGCCTTCGATGAGCAGCGTGGCGTCTTTGATGCCGTTGACCGAGGAGTAATTCGCGTCGGTCATGTCGACCTTCCAGCGGTGCGTTTCGGCGTAGCGGATGTACATGCGCATGATCTCGGCGGCGAAAAGCGACGCCTCGTCGCCACCGGTGCCGGCGCGGATTTCGACGAAGACGTTCTTGTCGTCGTTTGGATCCTTCGGCTGCAGCAGGAGTTGGATCTCTTTCTCCAGCGCGGGCGCTTTCGGCTCCAGCTCGGCGATCTCCATCTGCGCCAGCTCGCGCATGTCGTCGTCAGACTTCAGAAGCTCGCGCGCGTCGGCCAGACGCTTATTGATGTCCTTGAGCTCGCGGTACTTGAACACGACGTCGTCGATTTCCGAGACGGCCTTCATCGTGTCGCGGAAGACCTTGACGTCGGTGGCCACACCGGGGTCGGCCATCTTCTGTTGCAGCTCTTCGTAGCGTTTTTCGATCTCGTCGAGTTTTTCGTACATGGTGCAGTCCTGCTCAAAAACAAAAATGGGAAGACGCGTTATGCGCCTTCCCACGGTCGATTACGGAAGCGTAGCTAAGCGACGGCTGCCTGAGTCTCGTCGACGACGTCGTACATCAGCGCCTCTTTGAGCGCGGTGATGGCGACGGCGAGTTGCAGATCGTCAGGTTCTTTCGTGGTGATCTTCTGCAGGAGCATGCCAGGACGCGTCAGCAGGCGGCAGACAGGATTGCTGAGGTGACGGGCCGAGAAGCGGATGACCTCGTAAGCCAGGCCGGCGATCAGCGGGATCAGCACCACGCGCGCCAGGAACTTCACCGCGAACGGAACCGTCGACGGCACCAGCGAGAAGACCAGGATCGAGATGGCCATGACGAACATCAGGAAGCTGGTGCCGCAGCGCGGATGAAGCGTCGACTTCGTACGCGCATTCTCAACGGTCAGCTCCTCGTTCGCTTCGAACGTGTAGACCGTCTTGTGCTCGGCGCCGTGGTACTGGAAGACGCGCTTGATCTCGTCCATGAACGAGATCGAAAGGATGTAGACGAAGAAGAAGACCGCGCGAAGCAGGCCGTCGATGGCGTTGTACGCGAGGTTGCCCATATGCGGCGCGAAGAAGTGGCGGATCAGGTTGGTGATCCCGAGCGGCGCCAGGATGAAGACGCCGATGCCCATCGCCAGCGCGACGATCATGGTGGTGGCCATGGCCCAGTTCGACATCTCCTGCTCTCCAGCCTCGTTTTCCGTGGCCACGCTCGCTGAGTAATTCAGCGCGCGCATGCCGAGGATGAGCGACTGGATCAGGACGACGGAGCCGCGCAGCACAGGGAACTTGAGGAACGGGTACGTGGCCGTGATCGAGACGAGCTTGTCTTTCTTGATCGCGACGTCGCCGTTCGGCTGGCGCACCGCCACCGAGTAGCCGGTGAGCGAGCGCATCATCACGCCTTCCAGGACGGCCTGTCCGCCGATGAGCATGTCGACATTGCGGTCCGCTGTCGCGGCCGGCATCGCCGATGTCAGGCCATTCGTGAAGGCATTGAATGTGCCGGTGATCAGCTTCGCCGCGCCAACCCAGGCTCTCCGGGACATTATTTTGCCGCGGCTTCTTTCGGGCCGGCCTTCTTGGCGTAGCGCTGCTGGAAGCGGTCGATGCGGCCGGCCGTATCGAGCAGTTTCTGCTTGCCCGTAAAGTACGGATGGCACTTGGAACAGATCTCGACGCGCAGCTCTTTTTTGGTCGAGCCGGTGGTCCACGTTTCGCCGCAGGCACAGTGCGCCTGGACCTGCTGATATTTCGGGTGAATCTCTGGTTTCAT
>JBAVBF010000786.1:0-1646 GCA_049586115.1 Thermoanaerobaculia bacterium
GATGAGTTCTTCCAGCGTTCCGATCGCGCGCGTCTCCACGCCGACCAGGCGGCTCCAGCGTTCCTGCGCGATTTGCGCGCGCCAGCTCAGGCCGAACGTGATGGCAAAGAGGGCGATGGCGAAGGCGGCGGTGAGGAGCAGCACGCGCGTGCGCAGACCGGTACGACGCGCCACTATGCGGCTCCCTCCAGTTCGTTCGCGCGCCGCGCCACCACATGCGCCGCGAGCACGAACGCCGCGTGGCTCCACGTCAACGGTGCGACGGAGATCGGCTTGCCGGTGTAGGGATCGAGCTGTTCCGCCAGGACCCCGCTCGGCAGCGCGTGGCGCGTCGCCCACGTCAGAATGTCGATCGCCTTCTGCAACTCAGCGCCGTTCCGCGCGCGCATCGCGTACCAATGCGCGATCGACAGCGTGCAGACGATCCACGGATTGCCGGGCACGTTCGCGACGTCCTTCGAAATCTGGAAGTAGTAATCGTTCTCGTACCGCGCGACTCCGCCCACCTCGGTCTTGATCGTCAGCCGCTCGATCATCGCCTCCATCGTGGCCACGATCTTCGGATCGTCCGCCGCGAACATGCCGAAGAGCCAGAGGCCGGCCATCGACGCGTCGAGCGTCATGTCCGCGGTGATCTGCCCTTCGCGCGAAACATTGATCGAGCGCGCGAAGCAGCCGATGGTTTCATCGAAGAGGAAACGGATCGCGCCGTCTTTGATCTCCGCGGCGGCGCGGCGGTACTTCTCCGCCTGCGCCGTCTCGCCGAATGCATCGGTGAATCGCGCGGCCGCGTTCAGCCCCGCCCACACCGAGCCGACCGTGAACGCTGCGATGCCGCGGCGCTCCTCCCACAAATCCCACGACGGCGCCGGCAGCCGCGTGTGCGGCTCGCGGTAGCGCAGCAGAAAATCCGCCATCTGCTTGATGATCGGCTTGTACAGCGGCTTCACGAACTCGACGTCGTGGAACTTCTCGAAATGCGTCCAGAGCGCCACCACGACCAGCGCCGTCTCGTCTTCCTGAATCGGCAACTGCCGCTTGCCGTCCGCCAGCCACGGATGCCACGACGAGCCCGCCGACCCATCCGGGTTGTACTTGTGCAGCAGAAATCCCTCGGGCGTAATCAACTGGCAGCAGAAGTCGAAGAACCGCCGCGTGATCTCGTTGTAGCCGGCCTGCAGCAGCGCCGTGGCCACGATCGATCCGTCGCGCGGCCACATGTACGTGTACGTGTCGCGCCCGAACTGAACGATGTCGGAGTCGGTGGCCGCGATGACGGCGCCGCTGTGATCGATCTGCGTGCGGATGATCAGCAGCGATCGGCGATACAGCCTCTGCACGCCCTCGGGCAGCCGGCTGATATCGACGTCATTCTTTACCCACAACTTCCAGTAGTCGCGCGTGCGGTCGAGGAACGATCCCGCGCCGCGTTCGCGCACGAGCGCATCGAGCGCCGCCACCTCTTTGTACGACTTGCCGAAGACCCACCAGATGTACGCGACCGCCGTGCCGTTCGGCGCGAGCGACAGCGAGATCATGCCGGTGCAATCGACCGAACCTTGTGCAATCGCTTTGTGCGCTTCGAGCACGCCGTCCTCGGCATCACGCCACGTTCCCTGAAATCCCTCGCGTTCCTTCGTTCCGAT
>JBAVBF010000787.1:0-5432 GCA_049586115.1 Thermoanaerobaculia bacterium
GTTGTAACTGGCGATCACCGGAGCCGTTTCGCAGGTGTTCAACGTCTGCGGACCAGGAAGGATCGTCGTGATCTGTCCAGGGCCGTTACCGCAGCCGCTGCCCGACGCGGTGACACTGATGATGTTCAGCGGGCCGGCGCCCGTATTGACGATTTGCACCGTCTGCGAGGGCGGGTTCGTAACGGTCGGCGGAGTCGCAGGCGGTCCGACGGTCCCCGGCGTGATCGTGGCGCTGAACGGCGAGAAGCCGTTGGGTGTAATGAAGAGGGTCGGCGTCGCCGGCGGAGACACGGTCAGACCCTTGGTCAGGGTGTCGGTACACGTTGTGGTCAGGCTTGTATAGGTGACGTCGAAGGCGGTGGGAATCCGTGACGTCGCTCCCGCGGCGCCGTCGCACGCTTGCGGGGTCAGCACCAAGGTCGTCGGCACCTGAATCGTGAACGTGGTCGTGCCGTTGCCGTTGTCCACCTGGCTCACGATATTCGCGCCGATACCGCCGATCAGAATGCGCGGAATTCCGACGGCATTTGCGACGGTAACCGTGGCACTCCCGCCCGCGATGACGGAACCGGAACTGACGCCGACGATTACCGGCCTGATGACGCGATAGATCCAGGGCGTAGGCGATGTAGCGGTGTCGCCGTTATCGACATTGGTCACGATCACGGGACCGGTGGCGTCGGCGCACGAGGCGATGGCGATGCCGTTGGAGATGGCGGTGATTTCGGTCGGCGTGACTTTGATGACCGAGGCCGCGATGCCGTCGAGATAGACAGTGACCGGGTCATTGAAGCCGGTACCGTCGATCAGGACGCGCGTGCCGCCGGTGAACGGACCCTGATCGGGCGTGATGGCCGTAATCTGGGCCTTGTTGACATACCGGAACGCCGCCGGTGCGACGACCGATTTGCCTGAATTGATGTTGAGCACTTTCACGTCAACTGGACCGGTCTTGGCGCCGGAGCCGTCCGGGTTGGTATCGCGCGCGGCCGGCGTGAGGACGTCGATGCTGTGGAACTGGATGTTGAGCACCTGTGCGGAGGCCGATCCGAAGAAGACCTGGACGGCTGGCTCGAACGCGTCGCCAGTGATGGTGACGCGGGTGCCGCCATCGATGGGACCGCTGGTCGGTTGGACCGAGCGGATAACCGGCGTCAGGACGGGAGCGGTGATGGTGAACGCGGCGCTCTTCGTCACGCGCTGCTCGGTGGGCGTTCCCGCCTCGACGATCACGGTGACGTTGGCGACGATCTGCTGCGCCACGCCGAGGTCGAAGGCAGGCGTAGTGACGGTGATCTGCGTCGGAGTGACGTTCGTGACGAAGCCTTCTTTCGGCGACTGACCGTTGCCCGGATCGAAGAGCACGCGCACAGGAACGCGGAAGTTCGTCCCGGTGATGACTACGGTCTGGTTACCGGTAGGAAGGCCGGTGGCCGGAGAGATGGACGCGATGGTCGGGGTCGTTGGAGTCGGTGGTTGCTGCGTGACGGGATCCTGGAAGTTGAGCGTCACGCTCTTGGTCACGTTATTGACGGTGACGGTGACGATGACCGGACCGGCTGTGCCGGAGGTGACAGTCGCTTTGGCGACGCCGTTGGTCGTCGTGCGGATCAACGTGGTGGGATTGTCGGTCGTGTCGGTGAAGTTCGCGTTCAGGGCCGTCGTCGCGAACTCGACCGCGGTCCCGTTCGGCACCGGCGCGTTGTTCAGCGTTACCGTCGCCGTAATCGTCGACGTCGAGCCGGTAAACGGCGACGGCGTCGAGACAGTGAGGGCGATGGTCGCGCCCACCGGCGGCTGTCCGCCCGTGGTACCGGAGCCGTTGCCGCTCGTGCCGGTGATGGGAGGCGGAGCGGTCGGCGACTCGCCTTTGCATCCCGCGAAAAGCGTCGTTAGCGCCATGAGCGCCAGAAGGGTGAATCGCTGTGTCGTTTGCTTCATGTCTACCCCCGTCAACTCCTCGTCACACCCACACGGACCCGGCCGCGAACGGCCGGCGCGGAAACTAGAAACAGCCGCCGCAGTTGAAGCAGAAGTTCACCGGAAATCTGGCCGAACCCTGCACGCGCTCGCCGGCCAGCGTCTCGCCGAACACGGTAAGAATGATGTCCATCTTTACGAAAGTGAGTCCTGTCTCCGGATCGCGCCCGCCGTTCTGCGGCAGCAGCGCTGCGAACGGCGCCAGGTTGAAGGCGTTCGACTCGAAAGCGAGAAAATCGCTGAGACTCTGCGGCGTACCGGTCGCGGCGATCACTTGCGCCGTCGAGCGGACAAACGTCGGCGGAACGAGCTTGCCGCCGTCGGTGCGCACATACGTCACCTGATAGCGGTCCAGTTTGACGTCGTTGAACTGGTTGTTCGTCGGGTGCGTCGGATCGTTCTGATTCTGCAGAAGCCGAACGCTGATCTCCACGGTTCCAAGCGTCGTGGCGCAGCCGGCCGCACCGCCCTGGAGATCGACCTGGTTCAGGTTCTGTGTCCCGGAGACGACCAGTTCTACCGGAGCGCTCTCGCGCGCGATCGAGTTGCACGACAGGATCGCCACGCTCGGCAGCGCAATCGCGGCAATCATTGCGATCTGTTTCATCCTCATACCACCCCTCCAACTCTCCCGGATCATTCGCTGCAATACCGATTTTGCTTCGCTGATTACGTGTTTCTTACGACGCTCTCACGATTCGCGGTGTGATGAAGATCAACAGCTCGTCGTGCTCGGAGTTGTAGTCCCGGCGGCGGAACAACGTCCCGAGGATCGGAATCTGATGGACGAACGGCAGCCGGCTCTGGCTGTTGTTTTCCTTGACCTGATAAATGCCGGCGATGACGGACGTTCCGCCGTCGCGGACCATGAGTCGGGTCTGCGCGCGGCGCGTCGACAGCGGCGTACCCGAGCCGCCTTCGATATTGAGACCCGTGGCCGGCTCGTTCTTCTGCACCTGGATGTCCATGATCACGGTGCCGGACTCGGTGATCTGCGGCGTTACCGACAGACGCAGCGTGGCATCGACGTAGGCGACGGTCGTCGTGAAGTTGACGCGCGTCTGATACGGAATCTGGAAGCCGCTCTGAATCTCGGCAGCCGTGTTGTCCTGCGTCATCACGCGCGGTGCGGAGATGACGCGCGCGATGCCTTCCGTCTCCGCGGCGAGCAGCGCGAGGTCGAGCGTGAACGTGCCGAGGACGTTCTGCAGAGAGAACGAGAGAACCGGATTGCCGACGCCGAAGGTGAACGGACCGCCGACCGTGTCGACGCGGTTCGGGAACACCAGCCCCGTGCCGGTTCCGAGCGACGGATCCATCGATCCGTGGAAGCCCCAGTTGAAGCCGTATTGCTGGATGAAGAGCTTCGTCGTTTCGACGATGCGCGCTTCGATGACCACCTGCCGCGTCGGCACATCGACCGAGTCGATCAGGTTGCGCATCGTCTGCAGGTAACCGGGGATCTCGCTGATGATCAGCTGATTCGTGCGCTGGTCGACGATGATGCGGGCGCGCGGCGACGCCATCTCGCGCAACAGGCCCGCGACGTCGGCGGCGCGCGCGTACGAGAGCTTGAACCCGACCGTGCTCAGAGCGACGTTCAGCCTCTCCTGCTCGCTGAGCCGCCGGTTCGATTCCGCTTCTTCCGACAGGCGCGCGGCAGTGCCGACGCGCATGACGTTGCCCTCAAGCACGTACGCGAGCGAGTTCTGGCGGAGGATGACCTCGAGCGCCTGATCCCACGGCACGTCGACGAAATCGACGGTGACCGAACCGGTGACGGTCGGATCGATGGCGATGTTGAGTCCCGTCAGTTGCGCGAAGGTGCGCAGGACGTCTTTGATGTCGGCGTCCTTGAGGTTGAGAGAGAGAGGCTCGCCCGTATAGGCCTTTTCGCCGCCGCTGAGCGTGCGTCCGCCGGAAGCGGCGGAAAGCATCGTGCCGCTCGTGCTGGGCGCCGGTTGTGGCTGCGGCGCAGGATCGGTGAAGACGTTCTCGCCCGCCGGTGCAGGATCTACCGCGGGCGGATCAGCCTGAACCGCCGCGGTTCTGGTCGTGCCGCGGCGTTTCTTCGATGCAGGCGGCGTCTGGGCCTGCGGCGCGTTGATGACGGACTTGGCCGGCTTCTGCTGCTCCGGCATCTTCCACGTCGCGTTGTCGGCGATCGTCGGGACCTGCGACGGGATGTCGGTCGCGGCGGCCATCCTCACAACCGGCGCGGGAGTACTGACGACCGGCGCTGCGGCGACGTGCGGCTCCTCTTTCTTCGGCGCCGGCGCCGCCGTAACCACAGGTGCCGCGATGACAACCGGAGGCGCGCCGAAGGTGATGTTCAGTGCATCGCCTGATTTCGCGACGTGATAGCTGGCGTTTTCATCCACGTCGAGCACGACGCGCGTGACGGCCTCGGGAGCGCTCTTGAACTGTGAGACGCGAATCCGTTTCACGACCGGATCCGAGACGTTGATGACGTTCTTCGCGAGCTTGTCATTGACGCCGGTGAGGTCGATGACGACGCGCGACGGCTTCTCGAGCTTGAACGCGTTGTAGGCGACGTCGCCGTCCGTGGCCAAGCGGACTTCGATCGCCGAACCGGTGCCGTTGGTTTCAATCTTCTTCAGCGTTGTCGCTTTGTTGCCCGGCAGCGGCTCCGTCGCCACCGGCGCTTCCACGACCGGCGCGGCAGGTTCAATCTTCGCCGGTTCAGGTTCGGCGTGAACGGGAACAGGATCGGCGTGCGGCGGTTCGACCGCGCCGGCGACGACAGGCGCAAGCTCGGCTGGTTTCGGAGCCGGCGGAACGATCTCCGATACGGCCGGAGCGGCCACAGCCGGAAGGTTGATGACGACGCTGTTTCCCTCGGCGGACGCTTCGATCGTTCCCGCCTGATTCAAGTGAACGCTGACGCGCGTCAGGCGCGAGCCCATCTCCGTGACTTCATCGACGGAAACGGAACCGACCGATGGCGGGATCGCGGACGGAATGGCAAGCGACGCGGCCTTCGACGCGCCGGTCAGATCGATCACGAACAGATCGGGCATCGGGCTGTAGGAGGTGTAGACCGGGCTGGCCGTGGTACGCAGGATGATGCGCGGCGACGGAGACGTCTCGACGTCGACTGCGGTGAGCGACATTCCGGCCGAAGCGGAGGATGCGGCGGCGGCCGGTTGCGGATCTTTCGCGGCCCCCCGTTTCCAGAACGCTGCCTGCGCGCTGGTGACGCCCGCGACCAGCGTGCCTGTGAGCAGCAGGATCAGCTTGGCTCTTGTCTTACGTCTTAGGTTCACCATCTCACAGCCCTCCACACACATGGCTTGACAGCCGCACGCGACCCTACTTCCTCGGAGCTTCGGTAGAGAGTTCCTTGACCACCTCGCGGAATCGTTCGATGCGCGTGGGGTCGTTGACCTCCTGCCGGAAGACAATCGAAGAGGGAGTAATACGAATCACTT
>JBAVBF010000788.1:0-11518 GCA_049586115.1 Thermoanaerobaculia bacterium
TTCTTCGACGGCCCAATGCCGGGCATGGAGGATCTGCTGGAACGGATTCGCGCGCGATACCGGATCGCGTTTCTGTCGAATTCGAATGAGATCCATGCGGAGCTGATCCCGACGCAGTTCGCCGCGATCTTTCACAAAGACGATCCGTTTATCTTTTCGCACCGGCTGAAAGCGGCGAAACCTGATCCGGACATTTTCCGGTTGGCGCTGGAGCAGATCGGGTCAACGCCGCAGAACACGATCTTCATCGATGACCTGATTGAGAACGTGGTCGCCGCTCGTGCGATCGGGATGCGGGCGTTTCAGTTCGTCGACGCGCGAACGTTGAATAGTGAGCTGGAGCGTGAAGGGGTGCTTTAGGTTGTCACGCGGAGACGCGGGGGCGCGGAGAAAAAGCGAGTCACAGCCCGTTGGCCACGGTGCGCGTCAGCTGATCGCTGCCGTACCACTGGCGATGAAACTGGAGCAGGGCGTCGCGGTCGGAGGCGATCGGCTTGATGTCGGATGAGCCTTCGCGGTGGAAGAGACGCGGCACGGTGTAGAGCACGTAGTCGAAGTTCCGTTTCGCGTACTCGTCGCCGATCTTGTGGAACGACGCGCCGTCGATCGAGAACTTCGTCGTGCCGCGGTAGGAGAGCTCCACTCTCTTGTAGCGGTTGTCTTTCACTTTCTTCGCGAACTCGAGGAAGGCCGTGTGGACGTCGATGGGCGTCTGGCGAATGCCGATCGTGCGAAGGTCGTAGACCACCACACCCGGCACCATGTAGTACTCGTAGTGCGCCGACACGTTCATCCCGGCGAAGGCGGCGGGATTCGAGCGGAGGACGTCGTCGACCGGCTGTTGCAGCAGGATCGCATTCGCCGAGTAGCCGACGATCGCTGCGATGAGCGGCGTGCCGACGAAGATCAGCTTACGCTTCGGAAAGTTCGGGATAGGAATGGCGATTCGTTCCAGCTTGACCTGCTGCTTCACTCGCTGCCAAAAGGGAAGCCGCGGGCGCGGATTCCGTTTCGATGCCGGCGGCTCCACGGGAATGGCGTAGTAAGCGATCGAGAGCAGAAGGCCGGCCGCGATCGACACCAGGCCGACCGGACGGAACACCAGGAGCGCGCCGAGGCCGAAGATGTAGGCGACCCAGGAAGCGTGGTTGATGCGGGAGCGGTTGCGCTGGGCGCGTTCGCGGTAGAAATCGTCGTTCACGATTTCCGAGCAATGCTTGCAGCGGATGGCGCTCAGCAGGATGTCGCTTCCGCAGAACTTGCAGGGCGCCATCTGATCGTTGGCGCGACGCTTGTTGGTTGCCAGATCGGCGGCGCGACGATGCGGTGCTAACTTCAGCAGCAGCAGTCCGCAGTTCCCACAAGCCGTCGCGTTCGCTTCGTAGGGTCGATTGCATTCCGGGCAGCGCATCATTGGTCCTGAATAACTGCAAACGTGCCGCCATGATGCCCATGCAGTGATATCGGAATAGGAGGGCACGGGGTCCGGTTGGCTGGGTATCCGTGATTTGCCGAATCGAGACGAAGAACACCGTTTTTGAATCTCCGAAGGCAGCACAGAAAGGAGATTCAAGATGAGAACATCTGGCAATGTAAAGTGGTTCAACGACGCCAAAGGCTTCGGTTTTATCACCAGCGAGAACGGTGACGACGTGTTCGTCCACTTCTCAGCGATTCAGGGCGCCGGCTTCCGGTCGCTTCCCGAAGGAGCCGCGGTGGAGTTCGATGTCGTCAAAGGACCGAAAGGTCTGCAGGCAGCGAACGTCGTCGCCGTCTAAGTCTAAGTAGCCGATCTTGCGATCGACGAAAGGGCAGGAGCGATCCTGCCCTTTTCGTTGTGTGGAGGTTTATGGGCAGGCCACAAGTTTCCGTCGTCAAGCGTCAGCGCGAGCAAGCCAAGCGCGAACGCCAGCAGTTGAAAGCCGAGAAGCGCGCGCAGCGCAAGAACGCCGAGCCGGGAGAGCCGGGAAGCGACATCGATCTCGCTGATCTGGTCGTCGAAGGGCAGGAGATCCCGTAGCTTCGAATGGTGAAGAGTGAAGGGTGAAGAGGGAAATGGTGGCTCGCCGCTTTTCACTCTTCACTCTTCACACATCACTCTTTCGGAGCGCGCTTACCGAATCGGCGCTCGATGTTGAATCCCAGGTGAATGTCGCTCTTGTTCAGCGGCGTTCCCTGGTACGTCGACGTCACGTACTGATCGGCGTGCGTGGCATTGCTGTTCGTCAGCAGGATTTCGAAGTAGTGCCCGCCGATGGCGCGCTTCAGTCCCAGCGCCCACCCAAAGTCGCCGCCGTTCATCGATGACGGCAGATCGCGATTTTTCGCCGTCAACTCCACCACCACGCTCAAGCCCGGCCGCACCATCAGCGCCGCCCCGACCGGCACGTTGAAGGCGTGCTTGAACAAGGCGCCTGAGGTCGAGCCGCTCACCTGCTGGCCGGCATTCGTCACGTAGGTCGGAATCGCGAAGACTTCCGCGCGTCCGCCGAATTGCCTGGAGACGATCGCCTGCGCGAAGAATGACGTGCGGTTGGTGATGTCGCGTTCCGTCCGCCAATCCATCCCGCCGCGCAGCGCCAGCGAGAAGGGGATGGCCGGCGCTTCCTGGACAACCACGTACTTCAATGACGACTCGATGTCGTCACTCGCATTGCTGCGCAGAAACGTGGCCTGCAGATCGCGCGTCATGGCGTACGAGAAGCCGATGCCGACGTCGGCGTTGCTGTCCAGCCCCCACAACGAATGGACGCGATCGCTGAAGCTCCCCTGATCGAGCGACTGATTGAACCGGTGCGTGAACTTGACCTCCCACGTCCCCTCAGACGGGATATGCGACGTGGGAAGGGAGAGCAGTGTGTCGCCGAGCGGCAGCGGGCGAGTCGGAGCGTACGGACTCTCCTGCGCGAGAACGCCGGCGGCGGAAAGAAGCAGACAGAAAATCGCGAAACGTTTAATCATTCGGTGCACCTCGGCGGATCCAATCGCGCACCAGCTTGATCTGCGCGTCAGTCAGCGGCGTCAGATTCTGCGGCATCCGGTCGCCGGTGATTCCGGCGCCGGTGATCTTGCGATAGAGATACGAATTCGACGGATCGCCCGGCGTGACGCGCGCCAGTTGCGGCGTCTCGACGCTGGCCACACCCACGGTCATCGCATACGCGCGCCCGGGCGAGAGGATCATGCTCTCCTGCCGTCCGAGCGGATCGTGACAACCTAGCTGCGCACAGGTCGGCGTGAAGATCTCGTTCTGGACGCGGGTGAAGGTAGCAGTCGGATCGATTGGGTCGCCCGAACCGCCGAGGGGGTCGGTCGGTTCCTTGAGTCGTCCGCATGCGAGGGTGAGCAGGAGCGTGAACGGGAGGAGTTTCCGGAGCATGCGGCGCGAAGGGTAGCGTTCCGGTGCGACTAATCGCAAGTCGCAAGTTTGAAAACAACTGGTCATCCTGAATGCTGGAGGCGTGATGCGCTGACCGGTTTCGGCGGCAGTGTGATAATCCGCTTCCCATGCGCATCCGCGTCGGCACCAGCGGCTACAGCTACAAAGAGTGGAAGGGAACGTTCTATCCCGAGGACCTTCCGGCGGCGAAGATGCTGCCGTACTACGGCGAGCGTTTCGATTCGGTCGAGATCAACAACACGTTCTATCGGATGCCGGACGCGAAGATGGTCGCAAAGTGGGGCGAACAGGTGCCGGACGGTTTCACGTTCGTACTGAAAGCGCCGCAGCGGATCACGCATCAGAAGAAGCTCGCCGACGCATCAGCCGACGTGCGCTATCTCTTCGAAACCGCGGCGACGCTTCGCGCGAAGCAGGGTCCGATTCTCTTTCAGCTTCCCCCGTTTCTGAAAAAAGACGCGGCGCGGCTGCACGAATTCGTCGCCGACCTGCCGGAGCAGGGACGAGTGGCCTTCGAGTTTCGTCACGCGTCATGGTTCGACGACGAGGTCTACGCCATCCTGCGCGAGCGCGACATCGCCCTCTGCGCCGCCGACACCGATGAAGTCACCGACGTCGACGCATTGCTCGTCCCGACGGCATCGTGGGGTTACATGCGTTTGCGCCGCACCGAGTACAGCGCCGGCGAGCTGGAGGCGTGGGCCGAACGCGTGCAGCGGCAGGCGTGGGACGACGCGTACGTCTTTTTCAAGCATGAGGACGAAGGCAAAGGCCCGCGCTTCGCGGTGCAGTTCCGCGAGCTGCTTCGTTGACGGCGCGGCGCACCATCGCTACCCTTCGCAGCCGTGTCGCTGCTGCGAAGCCTGATGGTCTTCTCGATGCTGCTCACGTTGAAGTACGTGAGCAAACTTTTTTATCGCCACGACTACGGTTGGGTCGGCGACGTCCCGCCGAAGCCGTGGAAGCACATCCGCCTCGTCGCCTTTCTCAATCACACCAGCCTCTTCGAGCCGGTCTTTCTCGGCGGCGTTCCGAACAGTTTCGTCTGGCGGCTGGCCGCACACGGCGTCGTGCCGGCGGCTGACAAAACCACCGGCCGTCCACTGGTCGGCATGATCTTCAAATTCGTCGCGCATCACGTCGTGGCCATCACGCGCGAGCGCGACCACACCTGGTTCGAGCTCCTCAACAAAATCGATCCGCACTCGATGGTCATCATTCTTCCCGAGGGGCGGATGAAGCGCGAGAACGGACTGGATCTGCATGGGAATCCGATGAGCGTACGCGGCGGCATCGCCGACATCCTCCTGGCCATGAGGCAGGGGAGGATGCTCATCGCCTACAGCGGCGGACTGCATCACGTGCAGTTCCCGGGAGGCTTGCCCCGCATTTTCAAGACGGTACGGCTGCGGCTGGAGATCGTCGACATCGCTGCGTACATCGACGAGATGATGCGTAACGGCGGAGCGGATCAGTTCAAGAAAAACGTGATGCGCGATCTCGACCGGCGGCGCGACTTCTACTGCCCCGAAGAACCGCTGCGCAAGACCGCCTGAAACTCGTCGAGCGGCATCGGCTTGCTGAAAAGGAAGCCCTGGATATAGTCGCAGCCCATGTCGCGCAGAAATTCGAGCTGATCGCGATGCTCGATTCCTTCCGCGATCACCTTGATACCCAGTTCATGCGCGAGATCGATCATCCATTTTGTGATTGCCCGGGCTCGCGAATCGGACGCCAACGGCGCGACAAAGGTAGCCGGAACCTTCAAGCCATCGAGCGGAAACCGGAGCAGATGCTCGACCGACGAATGCCCGGTGCCGAAGTCGTCGAGCCAGAGCTGCACGCCGAGCTCTTTCATCTCATCGAGCACGTGCTTCGTCTGTTTCGGATGCTCGATGTAACTCACTTCCGTGATCTCGATGTTGATCTTGTACAGATCGTTGCCGCAGCCGGTGACGAGTTTGTGCAGACGCTGGAGGAAGTTTCCCTCCTGAAATTCTCGTGGTGAGAGGTTCACGTTGAGGTGCACCTCGCGTCCGCCGTCCTGCTGCCAGACCGCAGCGTCGGCATAGGCGCGATGCATCGTCCAGGAATCGAGCCGGAAAAGATCCGGTCCCTCTTCCGCCGCCTGCGTGAGCGGAACGGCGCTGCGGATCTCGCCCGTTTGCCGTTGCGCCCGCAGCAACGCCTCGGCGCTCACGATCCGCCGCGACTCCAGTTCGTGAATCGGTTGATAGAAGAGGACGAGCTGATCCTGATCGAGCGCGCGGCGCACGCCGGAACGCGGTGCGGATTTGGCCATCAGAGCCGCTTACTTGCGCATTAGCTGCCAGGCGGCGAGAGCGATACCGGCCAGTGCCAGCAGGACCAGCAGCTTGTTCTCGGCCAGCGTCTTCCAGACCGATGTCTGTGGGTTCGCCTTCGACTGCATCGCGCTCATCTGCATCCGTTGCGGCGTGCCCTTCATCGACTCGGACACGGCTTGCTTGAATGAAGCGAGCGAGCGTGGCTCATCGGTGGGAGCGGCGACAGCCATCGCGCGCTGCGTGTCGATGTGCATCACATTGGATGGCATCGGCACGATCATCTTTTCGCCGCGCTCGCCGGCGGCGACGTTGTAGGTTCCCTGATCGAAGTAGAGCGGAGTCGGCCCGAGGCGGGTGTTCTTGAGGAAGATCACGTGCTCGTCGCCCTCGTGGAAGGCCGGGATGCCGATCGTTTCCTGATGAATGCCATTGACGCTGCCGCCGGGCGTGACGACGGTGACCTGTCCGGCCGCGGCGCCCTTCATCGTGTCTTCGACGTTGAAGGTCGCATACGTGACGATCCACCGTCCCGTCGGATCGAACCTGGCCTCGGTCTTCACGCACTTGCCGAGAAAAATGGCGGCCGCGTTGTCGACCTTTTCGTCGAACGTCGCAGCCTGCGCGATCGCCGCATTTGCGGCCGGGACAGCAAGCGCCATCGTGACCAGCGCCAAGAGAGCGATCAATCGGTTATTTGAATTCATCCTGAGCCCCGAGATAAGCAAGCAACAAGCCACTCTATTTCCGTTTGGGGTCACACCTTCGATCCGCGGATCTCCCGCTCGCGCCTCCGCGTGAACCCGTTCGGCCTGCCACGTGCAACCAAGCGTGCCTTGATGCGCAGACTTGTCGTCGTGATGCTCCTCATGGCCCTTGCCTGCAGCAAGGAGGACGACTCGGAGAACCTCCGGAAATCGATCACGTCCTGGAAGGCCACGCTGCTGATCGTCGCCGACGCGCGTGTGAAGAACGAGGTTCGCGCAGGCTTCGCCATCAAAACGATCGACGAAGCCGTCGATGATCTGGAAGGACAGTCCTCTAAAACAACCAGCAAGCGCGCCGAACAGCTCATCGGTATCGCAGGAACGCTTCGTCAGGCCATCGAGCGCGACGACAAATCCGCGATCGTCGAGATCCGCGGCGAGCTCGCGCGATGAAGAAACTCCTCCAGGTCGCGCTCGGCGTCGTCACCGGTATCGGAGGATTCCTCGAAATCGGCTCGATCGCCACGGCCGCCGAAGCTGGCGCATCGTTCCAATACGCCCTGCTTTGGTCGATCGCGCTCGGCACGATCTGCCTCATCTTCCTCATCGAGATGACCGGCCGTCTCGCCGCGATCTCCAAACACGCGGTCGCCGACGCCGTCCGCGAACGCCTCGGCTTCCCGTTCGCCGTCATTCCGCGCGCCGCCGAAGTCATCGTCAACGTCATGGTCATCGGCGCCGAAATCGGCGGCGTTTCGCTCGCGCTGAAGTTCATCACCGGCATCGAAGTGCGCGTCTGGGCGATCCCGGTAACGTTGCTGATCTGGCTCGCGATCTGGGCCGGAACGCTCGACTTCATCGAGGACGCGACCTCGATCCTCGGTCTAGTTTCGATCGGGTTCGTCGTCGCCGCGGTGAAGATGCATCCCGACTATCACGCCGCTCTGCACGGCCTCATCCCCTCGGCACCGCGTCACGACGCCGCGCACTACTGGTACATCGCTGTCGGCATCCTAGGCGCGACCATCAGCCCGTACATGTTTCACTTCTACGGCTCCGGCGCGATCGAGGACGAATGGGGCGAAGACAGCCTCGGCGCGAATCGGATCACCGCAGTACTGGGGATGTCATTCGGCGCGGTGATGTCGGTGGCGGTGCTCGTCTGTGCCGCGCTCGTGCTTGCGCCGCGCGGCATCGAAGTGGCGCGCTACGAACAAGCCGCGCTCATTCTCGTCCCGGCGCTCGGCCGCTGGGGATTGCCGCTCTTCGCCGCCACGCTCGGCGTCTGCTGTTTCGGCGCCGCGATGGAAGTGAGCCTGGCCACCGCGTACATGCTCGCGCAGACCCTCGGTTGGAATTGGGGCGAGAACAAGAAGCCCGACAAGGAAGCGCGCTTTTCGATGACGTACGTAATCATGCTGCTCCTCGGCGGCTCGCTTCTTCTTACCGGCATCGATCCGCTGAAGTTGACCATGTACGCGATGGCGCTGACCGCCGTGATTCTTCCTCTCATCGCGCTGCCGTTCGTCGTCCTGCTCAACGACGAAACGTATGTACACGAACACACCAACGGGCCGATCGGAAACACGGTCGTGATCGTCACCATCATCCTCGCGTCGATCGTTGCCATCGTCACCATTCCGCTCGAAATCATGGGAGGCGGTTGATGAGGGCACACTATTTTCTCGTCCACGATCTGCTCGACAATCAGCTCGTCGACCGCAACAAGCTGAACCTCGGGAAGATCGATGGCATCGCGCTCCACGTCCCGCGGGGGAAGCAGCCGCGCGTTACGCACCTCGAATCGGGCGCGCTGATTCTGGCCCGCCGCCTCGGCCCCCGATGGGAACGCATCGCGGCATTCATGACCCGGCACTTCGGAATCCGCAAGGACCCCGTCTTTCGCGTGCCGTGGTCGAAGGTGACGAAAACAGGAATCGACATCTACATCGACATCGATGGCGTGAAATCCGATGCCTTCGCCTGGGAACACTGGCTCGATGACCACCTCATCGGGAGGTTGCCGTTCGCTCATGAGCACACCAAAGAAGAATGAAGTGAAGCTCGAGCTGCTTCTCGGCGCTCGCGTCGTCGACGTCAACGGCGCGCGCGTCGGCCGCATCGAAGAAGTGCTGGCCGATCGCGACGGCGACGAACTGCTCGTCACGCATTACCTCGTCGGCCGCTACGGGCTCTTCGAGCGTTTCTCGATCCTGCACATCGGCATCGGTCTCCTTCGCTACCTCGGCAGCCGTGCCCGAAGCGTGGACCCGCACCGCATTCCGTGGGACAGGATGGATCTGAGCGACGCCGACCATCCGCGGCTCACATGCGCGATCGACGAGTTGAAGAGCCGCTGACTGATCGAAGCGAGCACTCCCGTCACTGCTCCGACGGTGGGGCTCCGCACTTTAGCGGACGGCCTATCGGGCGCAGTAGAATGCGTGTTCCGAAACATGGCCCGATACGAAGAGCGAGACGACTCGTACGATCTCCTGAATCAGTATCTTCACGAGATCGCGCAGGTGCCGCGGCTGACTCCTGAGCGCGAGCGCGAGTTGGGGAAGCGCGTTCAGGAGAATGACAAGGTCGCGCTCGAAGAGCTGGTCAAGGCCAACCTCCGTTTCGTCGTTTCGTACGCGAAGAAGTACCGCAACTCGCACGTGCTCTTCCTCGATCTCATCAACGAGGGCAACATCGGCCTGATCCACGCGGCGAAGAAGTTCGATCCCGACAAGAACGTCAAGTTCATCACGTATGCGGTCTGGTGGATCCGGCAGTCGATCCTGCACGCGCTTTCCGAGCAGGGCGGCGCATTCCGGCTTCCTCCCAAACGCGCCAATCTGATGTACCGGTTGGAGCGCGCCATCGCCGCGGCGATGACCGACGGCAAACAGATTCCGACCGCCGACGAGCTCGCAGCGGAATTGGGCGTATCGGTGAAGGAAGTCCAGACGCTGCTCCGCGCGAACAGCGACAACTTCTCATTGAACGCTGAACTCGACGACGAGTCGCACACCGAGCTCGCCGACATGATCGAGCAGACTTCGGTTCCTTCCGCCGAGGACACGATGCAGGTGCAGGGACGGCGCGAAGAGTTGCTGGCGCATATGTCCGAGCTGTCGCCGAAGGAGCGGCTGGTCCTCAGTCTCCGCCATAGCGTGACCGACAACGTGCCGAAGCGTCTCGATGAGCTATCGGCGTTTCTGAATCATCCGCGCGAAAAAATCGTGACCGTTCTGAGTGCCGCGACGACGAAAGTCTGCGATGCGTTGTCGATCACGCACAGCGAGCTCGCGCAACTGCTGCTGTACACGAACCCGAACGCGAAGGCGTGGTGGCGATTCTGGTACGAGCTCGGCGATCTCGAAGAAGGGATGACGCCGGAGATCGCGCGCGAGCGGATGCCGGCGCTGGAGTCTCTCAAGCAGCAGGGCGCAGTTCAGAAAACGGTCGAGTCGCTGCCGATCGAGGAGAAGACGATCCTGCGCCTCCGTTACGGCGTTCTGCAGGACGATGAGCTGACGTTGCGCGACATCGGCGAAATCCTCGGCCTGTCGCGCGAGCGGGTACGCCAGATCGAATCGCGGGCCGAGGCCAAGTGCCGGCGCAGCGTCAGACGGCGCTAAGCCGGGCCGGCGTCGTATTTTTTCAGCAGCTCCGCGACGGGGACGCCAACACGTTCGAGCGCTTCGAAGGAGCCGACGTCGCTCCAGCCGAAGTCGCCGCGGATGGCGGCAACGCGCGGCGCGTTTTCCATGAGGGCGTAGTCGATCGAGATCGACGGCATGGCCTCGTAGTGCTCGACGCGTTTTGCGGGATCGCCGCTGCTGACGATGCGGCCGGCGAGCGACGCGATTTCCGGCGCGGCGGTTTCGAGGGCGCGGCGAAAGACGCTTGCGCGCCAGACGAACATGCTCGCGTTCCAGAGATAGTTTCCGGCGCGCAGAAACTCCTCGGCGACCTCGCGTGACGGCTTTTCCGTGAAGCGGCGCAACTCGTTCACGCCCGGTTCGATCTCGTCGCCGAGTTGCAGGTATCCGAAGCCCGTGTTCGGCTCCGTCGGTTCGATTCCGATGGCGACGAGATAGTCATTCGACGCCGCAACGTCATACGCGCGAGCGAGTACGCGGACGAATTCATCTTCATCGGCGATGAAGTGATCCGAGGCGAGCACCGCGATGACGGCATCGCCGAACGCCGCCTCGATCGCGAAACAGCAGACGGCGATAGCAGGGCCCGTGTTGCGCCGCGCCGGTTCCGTCAGGATGTTGACTTCCGGCACGAGCGGCAACTCCGCCGCACATTTCGATGCGTATTGTTCGTTCGTCGAAACGAAGATTGACGCCGGCTCCATCAAGCCTGCGACGCGTCCATACGTTTTCTGCAGCAGGGATGCGCCGTCGAAAATGCGCAGGAACTGCTTGGGATTTTCGTCGGACGAGAGCGGCCGCAGACGCGAGCCGACGCCGCCGGCGAGGATGAGCGACGTCCGGTTCATGACGGCGTGGGGAGCGGGGAGTTGGGCGTCGGAGATGAAGCCTCCGCCGTGATTTCTGCTCCCGCGGCCAACTCGCTACCTCCCGGTTTCCGGCCGATGGCGATCAGACTCAATCCGCTCCGTGGCCGGTCGCCGTCGAGCGCTTTCAGCAGCGGGACGAGGCGATCGAAAATCTTCGACTGTGCGGCCGGCAGTGCGTTGCGCTTGAAGAGCGTCGAGTTCAACCGCCACGCAAGTTTCGCCGCGCGATTCTGATAGACGGCATCTTCGACTTCGAAGCCGGCCGCCTGCAGCATCGAGATCAGCCCGTCGCGCTCGTAGCGGCGCTGATGTCCGATGCCGCGGTCAAGCGTGCCGAAGAGATCTTTTCCGGCGGGGACGAAAATGATGATGCGTCCGCCCGGCACCAGGAGCTGATACGCACGGCGCAGCGCCGCTGCATCGTCAGTCGTGTGCTCGAGGACATTGATGCAGAGGATCGTGTCGAACTCATGACCGGCCAGTTCCAGCGCATCGTCACGATCGAGATCGAGGCGATCGACGAGCATTCCCGGCCGGCGGCGAAACGCGTTGCGCAGCCGGTCGATGTATGGCGTCTCCTTGTCGG
>JBAVBF010000789.1:0-4574 GCA_049586115.1 Thermoanaerobaculia bacterium
TGGCGTTGCCCACTTCGCCGTCGAAGTGAACGCGTAGCGACATCGCCTGCGGCACGATCGATCCCTTACCCGCCGTCATGATGACCGGCACGAAGTAGCGTCCTTCGCGAAGAACCGGTTTGCCGAGTGCGCTCGAGCCGTCGAGCTGCGCGGCCTCCGTTCCGACTGCCAGTGAGGTCACCGGCCGGTCGACGATCGAGTTCGGACGCGGGCCGCCGAGGAAGAGATAGTTGACGAGATAGAAGATGTCGAGCGGGTTGACGACGCCGTCGCCGTTCGCATCACCCGACAACAAACCAGCGGCTCCGGCAGGCGCCGGCCCACCCATGTAGAGGTAGTTCACCAGGTAGAAGATGTCCATCGCGGAGATGGTGCCGTCGTTGTTCGGATCGAACTGCTGCGCTTTGTAGAGATAGCCGTTGGTCAACGTGCCGTTGGAGGTATCGGTGTTCGTGACGGTCACGTTGACCGAGCCCAGCGCATGCGCGGGCGTTCTCGCGGTGATCTTGACGGCGCTGACGACCACCACGTTGGTGGCTGCCGATCCGCCGAAGGTGACGGTCGCGCCGGAGTTGAAGCCGGTACCGTTGATGGTGACTGCCGAACCGCCGGCGATGGTTCCTCCGGTCGGCGAAACGGACGTCACGGTCACCAGAGGAGCAGTGACGGTGACATTCGCCGACTTGGTATCGGTGCAACCTGCACCCGTCGTCACGGTGACGTTAAGAGTCAGCGTGCCGGGCGCGCCCGCGGTGTAGGTGATGCTCGGGGTGTTGTTGCCGCCGGTGAGAGTGCCGCCGGTGACGGACCAGGCGTAGGTGGCTCCGACGCCGGCGTTGGCGACGGATGCGACGTTACCGGTCGAGCCGGAAGGCGTGGTCGCCGCAGCGGTGATCGTGGCGTTCGGGTTGGGATTGACGGTTACAACCGTCGGCGCCGAGGTGGCGCTGGTGCAGCCGCCGGCCGTGACCGTCACGGTGTAGCTGCCGCCCGCGGTGACAACCAACGTCTGGTTCGTTGCTCCGCCGATCGGATTACCGTTGAGGAACCACTGATTGCCTGAAGCGCTGCTCGACGTCAGAGTCGTGCTGCCGCCGGTGCAGAAGTTGTTCGTACCGCTGATCGTCGGCGTGGCCGGGATGGGGTTGATGGTCACGTTCGCCGTGTTCGTGGCCGAGCAGCCGGAGGCGTTCGTCACGACGAGCGTCAGACCAACGGTGCCGGATGCGCCGGCGGTGTAGGTGATGGTCTGGATGTTCGTGGCCGAGGTGATCGTGCCGTTAGTGATCGACCACGCGTAGCTCGTTGCGCCGGCCGGGCCAGCGGCGGAGTTGCCGGTGGAGTTGGCGCAAACCGCCGCCGGAGTGGGCGTAATTGTCGGCGTGGCGGGGTTGGCGTTGATGGTCACGTTGACCGTGTTCGGCGTCGCGCAGCCGGCGGCGTTGGTCACGGTGAGGGTCAGATCAACGGTGCCGGATGCGCCGGCGGTGTAGGTGATGGTCTGGATGTTCGTGGCCGAGGTGATCGTGCCGTTGACGATCGACCAGGCGTAGGTCGTCGCGCCGGCCGGACCGTCCGCGGTGTTGCCGGCGGAGTTCGCGCAGACCGTCGCCGGAGTCGGCGTGATGGTCGGCGTGGCCGGGAAGGCGCTGATAGTCACCGGTGCCGAGCCGGAGACGATGCATCCGTTCGGCGCGGTAACCGTGAGGCTCAGAGTGACGGAGCCGGAGGCGCCCGCCGTGTAGGTGATCGACTGAGTATTCGTCGCTGAGGTGATGGTGCCGTTGGCGATGCCCCAGGCGTAGGCGGTCATGCCGGCGGGACCCGAAGCGGTATTGCCGGCCGAGTTGCTGCAGACCGTCGCCGGTGTTGGGGTGATGGTGGCGACGGTGCTGCTGCAGTCGACGTTGTTGAAGCAAGCGGTCGCGTCGCTCAGCGTCGGCGTGACGTTCGGGTCGGTGGTAGCGAAGAATGCTTTGTATTCGAGGAAACGGAGGTTGTAGAACTGCGGCGAGAGCTGCACGGGCGAGGTGGTGAAGAAGGTTCCTGCCGTGCCGTCCGGTCCGACGAAGTTGAACGGTCCGTTGGGGTTGTTTGAACCGGCGAGCTGGAACTGCAGTGTGGTGTTCGCCGGTACGGTTGCATTCCAGGAGAACGTCGACCAGATCGGCGTGCTGCCGCCCAGGGGGTTGGAATCCTTGGGAGACGAGACGAACGTGCCTGACGCTGCGTAACCGGTCTGTACGTACGTTCTGAAGTTGTAGTCGCGCGTGGTGTCGGCGGACCAGGTGGCGCCGCTGTCGGCCGACAGGACACGCGAACCGTTGGCGTACGTGCTCGGTGACGAGCGAATCCAGAAGTATCCGCTGCCCGCGGGTACGGAGACTGGACGCAGGATGAGTGCGTATTGCGTTCCTGACGTGATCGAGAGCGGCGTGCCAAACGTCCCGGTGAAGAGGACGGTCGAGCCGCTGGCGAACAGCGAACCGGGGATGGTGGCAGTGGCGAGATCAGCGCCCGTCGGCAAACCAGCCGCGGTCGCGCGGACGGAAAGCGTGAGGTCCGGGGGGGTCGCGCCGCAACCGTTGCAGAAGAGCTGGCCATCGGCTTTCACGAGTAGACCGCTGACTCCCGCGATGAAGGTCTGACCGGTCCAGTTGGGGGTGCCGAAGCCGGTTCCGGTGGTCGTGCCGGCGGTGTTCGCCTGGTCAGAGGCCGGAGCATTCGACAACGTCATGTCGCCAGGAGAGGTGTTGATGTCGATGGTGGCAGAAGCCACGCCGGCCTGGAAATCGGCCTGCGTCGTATCTGTCAGACAGGAGCTGGCAGGTGCAGCGGTCAGCGAGAAGTTCTGCGTCGTCGTTCCGCCGTCGGTAACGACGATCGATGACGCGGAGGCTGAGACGAATCCCGCTTTCGTGGCCGTCATCGAGGGATACGTTCCAGCAGGAATGCTCGTGAAGGAGTAATTGCCGGAACCGTCAGTGGTCGTCGATCGCCCGGCGCCCAGGCTGACGGTAGCGCCGGCAATCGGCGCGCCGCCGGGGTTCACGGTGACCGTTCCTGAGACCGTTCCGCCCGCCCCGACCGGTACGCAGCCGGGGAACGCCGGGATCGAGCCGAACTTGGTCAGCCAGCGGTGGTCGAAGGTCTGGTCCGCGGGATTCGCATATTCGGTGGTGTACCAGAATGTGCATCCGTCGGGGTCGAGGGTCATCGAGCTGTAGTCGCCCCAGCGGGTTGTGCCCGTTTGGGAAGCGGTACCGTTGAAGAAGGTCTGCTCGGTCTGGCTGAAGGTATTGATCGGATCGGCGGCCAGTCGGCCGGCGTACCTGATGGAGGGGAAAACCGTTCCGCTCGACACGCTGTAGCCCATGGCCATGTTGCCGACGCGGTCGAGAGCAAGACTGGGCATGAAGCGGTTGATGACGTTCGCGGCGTCAGGGTCCCAGGTCGTCGCCTGTACGAGACTGGCTGCGACCGTGCCTCCCGTTACGTCCGCCTGATACCAGCGCGGTGCGGCGAAGCCGGTCGTGTTTCCGCGGCGAACGGTGTGAGGAACCCACAACGATTCCGTTCCGCCGAAGTTGGTGTACTGGTTCTGCACCATGGCCCTGATCTGGAGGACGTCGAGCAGCGTGGCGGTACTGGGTTGCGCGGCGTTCGCGACGGCCGCGTTCGGCCAGCTCGTGGCGGCGAGCGGAGTGTCAGGACCTGTGAACGTCGAAAGGGAGAGGCTGTTCCAGTCGGCGTGAAACTTGTAGACGGTCACGGCGTTGGTGAACTGCCAGCTGGAGATGAACAGATTGGGCCGGCCGGCAGGCGGCGTTCCTGTTTGCAGGCGGGCGTTGCTTGGCATGACCGCGAAATCGCCGCCCGGGATGTTGAAGGAAACCACTTTCACGGTCGGGCTTCCGGCATACATCTGCGCCTTGTTGAAGGCCCAGGCGCGCGCGGTGACGAACGCGGAGCCGGCGCCGAAGGTAAACATGTTCGAAGACATGTACAGGCCGTCCGGCCAGATACCGAACTTCGGATAGTCGTTGAGGGCATCCGTAATCTGGATGGAGTAGAAGTTCCAGCCGCCGGAGACCGGATCGCCGGTCATGGACGCGGCGATGCACTGGAAGGCCGGAGCATTGACGTTGCCAGAAATGTCGGTCGTGAATGCGAAGTCGGTGATGATCCAGCGATCCTCGAAGGTGTCATAAAGGACCACCGGATCACCGAAGTTGTTCGTGTCGCACAGATTGCCGAAGGCGCCCTGGCTCATGAAGGTGTTGAAGGTGAAGGCGGCCTGCTGGAAACCGTCGGACTTCCGGTAGACGCCGATGGAGGTGTTGACGGTCTGAATGTAGTTGTTCGGACCGGCGTCGCCGTTGGTGTCGGGAGGGCTGCCGGCACCCCAGTTGAAACGATCGAGGCCCTCGTAAACGGCGTTCGGCGCCGGTGCCGGCGCCCGAGGTCCCGGGTTCCCGACCGGAGTGCTCTGCTCAGGAACCGTGCCCTGAATGGTGACCGGATGGGGCGAAGGCTCTGGAAGTTCCGCGCGCTCCATCTGCACCGGTCCGGTC